>JAADYW010000058.1 GCA_010092845.1 Chloroflexota bacterium | reverse complement strand
GGTCTGTAGTGAGCGCCGCACTCAACTCCAAGCCAGCCTGCGCGAAGATACCGGCGTATTGTCGCTCGGTTATTGGCACGCTGCGCCAATAGATGACCCAGAACGCATCTTCTTCCTGGATCTGCCTCAGGACAAAGGGAAGGAACTGGGTTTCGTATTCGTCTCGTGCTTCGCGTAATGATATCCAGGGTGCCGCGTCACCCCTCTGCTGCTCGATATAGTAGCGCCCCGGGAAATCTCCAACCCAGATGTCCATCAACACAGGCTCGTCGGGGTTGTGGTACCGGGTTACTGTCTGGACGACCTCGCGCCAGGGGGGCTTGAGCTGGCGCGTATCGACGGTGGACAGGCCTACCAGGAGCAAGACGAGCGCCATGAACCAGCGTAGCCCCGCTTGGAGGTTGGCCAGACCATGCCCAACTAACAGCGCGATACCTGGTGTGATGACGATGAAGTTCCGGATTGTGAGAAACTGTCGTTCAGGGATCCCATTGACGTACCACGTCAGCGCAATGTAGGCGCTCACCCATAATGCGGCAAAGAATGCTGGGCCTAGCGGCTTCAGCTTTACCTGGACCCGGCGCGGTCCGTAGTAGAGCCACACGAGCCCCAGCCCAATTAGTACCAGGGTAATGGCAAACTGCTTACCCAGCACGGCATCGCGCACCATGATGTAGGTCTCAAAGGAGTTGGGCAGGGCGTTGAGATAATAAAGCGGGGTTTCCCAACGGACCTGGTTCTGGCGGATGACGACCGGTAGCCACGGCAAGAAGCTCAAGCAAATCGCGCCAAAATGGAATAGCGCCCAACGCAACTGCCGCCAGGGGCGCACAAACAGCAGCATATGGACAGCCTGGCAGATCAAGACGAAGCCACCCAGGTAATGAGAATAGAGCAAGCCTGCCGAGATCAAGACATAGCCCACCCGTGTACCTCGCGAAGGTACGTCTGAGCGCACGAGCCGGAAGTAAAACCAAGTTGACAGTATGATGAGCGTGGCGAGTTGTGCGTAGTGGCGTACATCCTGAGCAAGGTCGATGTGGTGGTCGGATAGCGCCAGAAAGAATGCTGCCAGAATACCTGCCGTCCGGCTGAACATCATCCGACCCAACTGGTAAATCCCCGCGATGGCAATGATACCCGTCAGTACCGACAGCATCCGCAGGGCCAATTCGCTACTGCCGGTTAAGTCGCGCCAGAGGTGAATCGCGACAAAATACAACGGTGGATGCTGGTCATAGGCCATGCGCTGCACTATTTCCGGGATAGTGGGGCCCTGGGCAAGGACGAGCGTCCACCCCTCATCGGCCCACAGGCTGCGTTGGTCTAGATCGTTTATCCGCAGGAAGGTTGCCAGCAACAGGATAATAACCAGCGACCAGAGGGCGGTATAATGGTGATTTCGGATGATCCTGGACATGATGCGAACACTGTGAGAGCGGTAGTAATCGTTATAACAGGACTGAGATGCAGCAAGACCTTATGCTACCGCTCTCGGGGCGAATTCGGTAGGCTCAATTATTGATCCAGTCCGCGATCAATTAGCGTGTTCATCATGTCAAAGATAAATGCATTGCTTTCGCTGCGATGTTTGCTGCGTTGCTCAATGACTTTGTGGAGCATGAAGAGCGTATCGCGGACCTGTTCACAAGGCATCGTTACCCGATTATTGGCAATTACTCCTGCGGCGAGCAATGGTAGGTAGGTCCGTGCAAAGTTCATCTGCTTGCCCGTGGTCAGGGAATCGGCAACCGACTCAGCATATTGTTTGATTTCTTCATCGCTGCCGAAGGATTCGCGCGTCACGGTGCTCACCATAGAAAATGCATAGACCACGGTATCTTTGATCAAGGCTGGGAGTAAGGGCTTGGTGAATAAATGAGCAGGTTGCTCAGCGAGACGGGGTTCTTCGTAGATCAAGCGGGCCATCTGAGCAAACCACGGCATCTGTTTATCAGTATCGGCCTCTGTGGCGCGCGTAGCCGCCTGTTCAATCACTAATACAATTATCTTGGTAATGAAAATCGCCTCAGCGACATGAATCGGGTAGCGCGCTTCTTTGAATAGCTGCTGCATGGTTTCCAGCAGTGGTTTAAACACCGTTTCACGTCTCATTTGCGGGATCAGGGTGGCCAATTGCGGTTGAACCCTCTGGACGATGATCGACTCGTCGAGATAGTCTTGTATCTTCCACAGACTGACCCAACCCGGCTTCAACTCGCGCAGCGCCGCGATGCCGCTGGGCGGCATTATGGCAAAGGTATCTTCAATCTGGTTGCGTTTTCCCCTGTCCTCGACGGAAAAACTCAGTTCGCGAAGCGTGGCCAATTCGTCCTGCGCTTCCGGGGAAAGCGTCGTGGTTGAAACACTGCCTCCTCCATGAGGTGAACGCACCGTCTCGGTTTGCCGGCCAAGTTTCTTAACCTGGAGTTTGATTCTGAGTGGATAGTCTTCGCCGGGGGCCGTCAACGCGGAACACTGAATTGGCAACTTGATGTAGCCAACCTCAGCCGGCTGGAGGCCAACCAGAAGCTTGGATGTCTTACTGTAAAACGCGCCACGTTTATTGTTCGTGTCCTTATCAGGAAGCTCCATCTCGACGCGAACATCGACCTCAGTATTGACCATGCTTTGGATGAGCAGGATCGCCTCAAAGGTCTGGCCCGCCGGGACACGGTCAGGACGCGACGATATGGCGCATTGAATGGACTCGAACGTCTTGCGAGGTCCGCCGGTGAGCGTCCCCAGGATGTCAGGATAGTTGATAAGGCTTGGATTCTGGGCCATTTCGGATTGCTCCCTCTATATGTGGTGCAACAGGCTGGATCAAGGCTTCTGAGATGGTGAGCGAGTGACTGACATCGATGATAGCCAGCCGATAAAGCCCCCATACAGGATGCTCAGACCCAGTGCTGTAACAACGTCAAGTGTTTCCAGGTCTTCCAGCAGGGTGCCGATTCCGATCCCAATGCCCCCAAGTAGCAGCGCAATACCGCCGGTGCCGATTACCGGGCCTGGCATCTTCCAATCTAGCCGGCCACCGTCACGGATGGTCACATTCAGCCACGGTAGAAGGATCCATACCAGAGCCAGCGGGAGCGCGAAGGCAACTTTCCTGACCGCAAGTGCCTGGAGCACGGCGAGAAGCACGCCCACAATAGGTAAACTCCACCATTGTAGTGTGTTCCAGAGGGGAACGTTTAGCATGCCCTGAGATACGACTGCTGATGGTGCCTCAGTGGGTGGCGTCGTCGGGGCAGCAGGGGAGTGTGCGGCAACGGGTTCTTGTGGTGTTGCAGATTGTGCCTCCCCGGAAGTGCCGAGCAATTGCAGGATCGTCCGCGCCACTGATTTAACACTCGATTCGGGGTCCCGGAAAGCAATATCGCGCAGCAATTGTTGGGCCAGGGCGTGAACGCTCTCGTCGAGTTCGTTCCGGATCTGGCCAATCTCTTCGATCGCCTGCCGGCGTTCAGCTGGATTGTTGCTTTCCAGCCGCTCCTGTAGATTGTTGGGCAGAATCGGGTTAGGTGATGATGGCGGTTTCAGATCATCGAGGAGGGTATCGAGTGAGTCCTGGTAATCCTCATCGCTGGTAAAATTGAGTGGGAGCACACCCTTCAGTTCGTCCGGTAGTTCATCCACCGTGCCAATCCGCAAGCCGATAATCCGCGCTTTGAGCTTCGCTGCGGCTTTGAGTGTGGTCAGCACCCGGGCATCATGCACGCTGGCCTCCGAAAGCGCCACGAGCACGGTTGGTGTTTCACGCAAAGCCTGCAATTCTGCCTCAGAGTCAGTAGCGGACCATACAACCTCGATATTATGTGTCTGTAGGTCGTTGGTGAGCTTTTTTGCAAACGCCGTATCTTCAGGTACGTAAGCCAGATATGTTTTCATTAGGGGCGTTACACACTCCTCTCAAATCGAATGCGCTTGCGCTAGTCTGATGGGGTGTTCTAATGCCCGAGCACGCGACGTGTTCGAGGCTTGTTATCCAACGGAGTGTAGAAGTCAGTAAACCCGGTACATCATTTGTGAATAGTGCGCGCTCCGTCGTGACACTATTGTGTAGGCCATTGTAGTGACGTACAGTTATCTTGTAGCATACCATGACTACAAAGCGCCGCAAACTGAGATTTAACACCGCCCGACGTGACGATGTTCTGAGCGTTCGGCCGGTTGTCTAGAGAGGATTAGCAACTGGTGACCGATTTGCGACATGCCATTGGCCTGATCAAGGCGGATCGCAAGGCTGAAGCCCGCAAGCTACTCATCAGATTGGTCAAAACTGAGCCAGATAATGCCCAGGCTTGGTTTGCCCTGGCCGCCTGCGTAGCCAACCGGCAGGAATTGCAGGTATGTATCCACAACCTGTTGCGCATCAACCCTCAAGACTCACGTGCACATCAGTTGGCCTCTCACTACAGCATCGAGCCACAAGCACCGGATCGGCCCCCTGTCCAAGCGCCGGAGGAAAACGCTGCTGGCGCGGTCGACCCTGAGCCAACGCGGCAGTCACAGCCCACCGAACTGATGCGCCCAGTAGATCGACGACACCTCGCTGAGATTCTCGACCAGCCGCTCCCCCCCAGAAAACGACGTAAGTCAAAGAAGGACGCACTGCAGGCTGAAACACCTGAGGATCCGAGCGAATACCGCCGTCTCCCACGCTGGATCTGGCTGCTGGTATCGGTTGCGGTGCTCATCATTGTCGCTTTGATTGCTACCGTGTGGTGGGCAGATGAGCAGCAGTCACGTGATATCCAGAACATGGAGACAGCTGAAGGCCTCAATACGCAACGAGCAGTCATCGTGGCAACCAATCGTGCTTTGGAAACCACGGCCTACTCTCGCGCTACGGCCTATGTTGCAACCGAGGCCGTGTACATCACCCCCAGTCCGCCTCAGCCCAAAGACCTTTTCACGGTGAGATTGGTCGCGGTGACGGCGGCTGGTGATGTGACCGCCGTCGGGCGCGAGCAGTTTCGGCCAGGGCAGGACATCGGCATCTGGATTGAAGCCCAGGCACCAGTTGCCATCGATTTGGTTCTTCGACTCGTCTGGCTCGGGGATGAAACGCCGCAAATCGTTCTTTCTGACGAGATTGTGCTTGCGTTGGATATGGCTGGTGCCGTTGAGACGGTTGCTCTGGCGGCACCGGACGGGGGGTGGCAGCCCGGTAACTACCAGGTGCGTCTGCTGGCGGGCGAAGCGCTTATACAGGAGTTGGCACTGAGTGTTGCACCATGATGGCAGTCGCTAATGTGGTGTTTTCGGTGTTGCAAGATGCGTGTACAGAACACCCGGTATTTTGCAAATAAGTAATGAATTTATTATTATAGTCCAGTAGAATAGACGGTATAATAGTCTTCGATGGAACCAACGATTCGGAAAGGAGCGTGGCCGGAGCTTTGAGGTTAGTTGTCTGAACCCTTTGCCTGGCTCTGTGATCAACGATGGTTAGTGCCGTTATGCAAGAGTACCTGGCGGAAACCTACCGCATTGCCTCATATCAAGATGAGCCATATGTCAGCACTTCGGCGTTGGCGGAGGCGATGGGGGTTACGGCTCCTGCAGTGGCCCGTATGGCGACCCGTCTGCGCGAAGCCGGCTATGTTGACCACGAACCGTATCACGGCATGTGCCTAACGCCTCTAGGGAAAACAGAGGCTCTCAAGGCGATACGCCGCCACCGTCTCCTGGAGGTCTTTCTGGTCAAAGTCATGGACTTTGGATGGCATGAAGTTCACGATGAAGCTGATCATCTGGGCGCAGTCTTGAGCGACCGACTGGTGGAGCGCATGGAGCAAATGGCGGGGTACCCCATGCGGTGCCCTCACGGAGAGCCGATACCGTCTGCTGATGGCCAGATGCCTGTGGTTGACGATGCGCCGCTCACCGTGATGGAACCCCCCGCGGAACTGGTTATCAGCCGGGTCCGTGCGCACGATCCCGAGAAGTTGATGTATCTGGCGGAGCTTGGCCTGACCCCCGGGCGCGCGGTCACACTGATTTCGCGCGCGCCCTTCAATGGTCCGTTGCGCCTCCTTATTGGTAAAAATGAGCAGGTTATCGGTACCGAGCTGGCAAGCGTCTTGCGTGTTTCTGCCGCTATGGTCAAGTCCTAGCCTCCGCGAGGCCACGAAAGCCGATCCACAATTGAATCTCATTCGTATCTGGCACTGCTCATTTCCGGGTGGTGCCAGCTCACTTTTCCGGAAGATCAAACTGTGTTAGAAATGGCATATTGAACAAGTGGCACCGGCGACATCACCGGACAAGGGAGCGCAGGCAATATGGCCAAGCAACCCGGCAAACGCGATACAGATGAGCTGCCCGCAATTGGCCCCGTAGATTGGCAAGCGATTAACCGGCTCCTCCTCGAGACGGCTGAAATCCTCGATCCGGATCGAGCATCGCCAGCCGTCCGTGCTGATCTGCTGCAACGGCGAGCGGAGCAGGCTGCTCAGGTGTCGCGCCAACCCGACAACGTTTACACCTCTGTCTCCATACTGACATTTCGCCTGGAGGTCGAACGTTATGCAGTGCCGGTGTCGTCAGTATTGTCTGTTAACGTGATTCACGATCTGACCCCCGTTCCCTGTGTGCCACCCTTCTACTATGGCGTGACCAACCTCAAAGGCCAGATCATGAGTGTCCTAGACCTCCTGGTCCTCTTTGGGATCCGGCCGGCTGTCGCGCTTGATGTCAACAAAATCACCCCCCGGATCATCGTTGTTGTCGAGGGGGCAGGACTGGAGATCGGCCTCCTGGTAGATGAGATTGGTACTGTAACCCAACTCTCTTCGGAGCGACTCGTCAGTGCAGAGACCCTCGAACACGAGTGGCTCTCTGTGGTCAGCGCAATGACACCAGATGGACTTGTCCTACTGGATGTCGAGCAGCTGTTACGCGACCCGCGTTTGCGCATCTATGAGGAAGCACGATGAACCAATACGATCGTACAGGGCAGCCCCGACACTCCCGAGTTATGCTGGGTAGCCGCACCTTCACGGTTGATATTATTGATAGCGTCGCGCTGATTGGACTTATCATCTGGTTGTGCCTTGTGCTGCTTGTCAGCGATATTTCGCTGCTGGCTGCGGTGATTGCCCTCGTTTTGCTGAGCATTGGGCCCCTGATCCTGAACCATTCGACTTACGGGGACCAAGCGCCTGCCGCCACCGCAGTTGGGCAGCTCTGGGTCTATTCGGTTGCCCTGTTGAGTGTGTCTTCAGAAGAATGGCTAGTTATTGCTCCATTTGGGGCTCTGCTTCTAGCGCATATGTTCCTGCTATTCCGGGATCCGGTTCTGGTGGTCTGGCTGACGCTTGGCGGCGCCCTGTGGGTGCCACTCTCGTTGGTTCTAAATGATAGAACATCATTGACTGAGGAGGCTCTAGGTCCGCTGGGCCTTTACTTAGGGCTGGCAGGAGTGTTCTTGCTGACCTCACGCGCATTCCAGGCTGACAGTGAGCCAATTGGGCCTTCCGACACTCAGCCGGACCCGGCCAATACGCAGGCAACGGCGCCTGTGGGCGTGTCTATCCCGGCGCCAAGTGATTGGCGCGAGTTGCATACATCTGCCAATACCGTTTTTAATGCTGCCGAGCAACAACTCCAGCATACGGAACTACAAGAGACTTGGTTGAGCGACATCGGCAATTCGCTCCGGTCATTCCGCGAGCGGGCCGAACAGGTGCGCCAACAATCTGCTTCATTGGTTGAGACGGCTCAAGAAACTATGCGCGTTGTTATGCTTGGGCGACAAACGATCGAAATGGTACTGAAGCAGATTGGCCAGACCCAAGCCGCAGTTGAGAAGGTTGGCCAGACTATCGGACAGTTGGCCCTCCATTTGCGCCGGATAGGTGATATCATCGCATCAGTTTCTGACATCGCCACACAGTCGAATTTCCTGGCCCTGAACGCGCAGATCGAAGCAGCTCGTGCGGGTGAGCGTGGCCAGGGATTCACGGTCGTCGCGGATGAAGTCCGTGATCTGGCCGATCAATCACGCCGGGCGACAGATGATGTGCGTGTCGCCCTGAAAATGATCCAGCAGGCGGTTTCAGAGGCGGTTAATGTCAGCGAGACCGGGATGCAGAGCGTCGATGCCGGCCTCAATCAAGCTAAGGCCGCGGACAAAATAATTGCGCAGATTGATACGAAGGCTTCGTCCAGTAAGACAACCGCCGACGAGATGGTAGCCTCAATGGATCTTCAGATCGAACGTTTGCAGAAGATCATCGAGATCGTGCATCAGATAGACCAGATAGCGATGGAACACCAAGCCACTACCCGAATGGTTGTCAGTATCGCTGAGACCATGCGACAGAACACTTCCCAATTGGCCTCGGTGGCGGCCCCGGATCTCCCGGGCCAAGGTAGTCAAACAACACAGGATGAAATTGCATATGATCAGCCGTGACTCGAAGATTGACTGGCTGGAGTCGCCTCGGATTGTGACCACAGCCCTCAGTATACTACCAGGGCTTCTGGCTATAGCATCGACACTTATCTTTATGAGTGGAGAACTGTCGGATGAACAGCTCGGCCAGGTCCTGTTGCTCCTGGCGGGGTCCATATCCATTGGGGTTTTCATTACATGGATTGTCGCTGGGGCCCGTTTGCAGCCTCTTGTCCAAAGCCGCTCGCATCGTGATCAGGTATTGCGCGCCTTCGAGGTGTTCACCCAACGCCTCGAAGCCGGCGATTTAAGGGCGAAGGTCGAGCTTCCGGCACAGCTCATGAGCGAACGCTCCACCTTTGGGACGCTAGCAGGGGCTTTCAACCGTTTGATGCCACGCCTCGATTCGACGATTGCCGATATCTCCAGCATTGCGAATAACGTCTCGGCAAAGGTTGACGGCATTCTTGCCGCGACCAACGAGCAGATTGGTACTGCGACGGAACAGGATACCAGCGTTATGGAGACCAGTAGTACGGTTCAGGAGGTACGGGCGACAGTCACTGAAACCGCTGAGCGAGCGGCGGCTGTTGCGGATATGGCCCAGACATCGGTGAATGTCTCCAAAGCCGGGCAGCAAGCGGTGAGTGATGCCATTGACGGCATGAACCTGATTCGGCGGCGTGTGGAGAGCATTGCTGATAACATCCTTGTTCTTTCGGAGCATACCCAACAGATTGGGGAGATTATTGCCACTGTCTCGGCCCTGGCCGACCAGAGTAAGCTATTGGCGCTCAACGCCTCGGTTGAAGCCGCCCGCGCTGGCGAAGAAGGCAAAGGCTTCGCCGTGGTGGCGATGGAAGTTCGCAATCTGGCTGAACAGAGCCGTGAGGCCACCAACCAGGTACGTGATATCCTCAGTGAAATCCAGCAGGCCACCAATAGTGCTGTGATGGTCACCGAAGAAGGCACCAAAGGCGTTGATGCCGGTGTGGAGCTGGTCAACCGCGCTGGCGAGAGTATCCGTGATCTGGCGAGTACCATCGAAGAAGCCGCCTATGCTGCCGTTCAGATTGCGGCCAGCACGCGGCAACAGACAGTTGGCGTCGACCAGCTTTCGATGGCAATGCAGAATATTCGTCAAGCAACGGCGCACGCCACGACCAGTACAATGACAGTTGAACGTTCTGCGCGCGAACTAATGAGTATGTCGCGCAGCCTGAACAATCTTCTGGATCGTTATCGAGTCCATCGTGATGAAGCTGAGTGAGAGTGCACGCGAATCCGGTTGGTTCGCCTACCCGGCAGATGTCTGGGACGAACGCAAGCCCGTGCATTGGCTCCACGATTGGCCTTTTTGGGAGGCCTGTGCCCGCCAGTTTGCAGGCAACGACCCGATCCTGGACTTGGCTTGCGGCAATGGACGTATCACGCGCCAATTGGTGCTCGCGGGTTATCGGGTAGTAGCGGTAGATGTGAATCCGCATTTCCTGAACCGGGCAGTGGATCACATGCCCGAAACCACCAGCGATCAGGTCGAATTCGTGTTGTCCGACGTGGTTCATCTTGATCTTGGCCGGCGTTTCCGCTTGGTTATTATGGCCGATTGGGCGTTTCCAGCGCTGCTGAAGACGGATGAGCTGATTGCATTCTTTCATCGCCTGGCCCAGCACATGCTACCTGGAGGGGCCTTCGTCTTTAACACGCCCCTCTTTGGTATCGGTCCGGGTACTGCTGAGGATTTTGACGTTATTGGCCAGGTTGGGATACGGCGCTCAGGCCCGGTAGAGATTAAACTGCGCTATGCAACACTCGGTGAGATCGAATTGCTGGCGTTTATTGGTGGATTTACAATTCTTGAAGTGTATGGTGGCACTGATCGACGGCCGCTCCATGGCCGACCCGGCGATGACCTGACAGTGATACTGCGAAAACCTGATGCATGACAAAAAACGCCAAGAACTCTACGAGCTATTCCAGGCAGAAGCGACCGAACATCTGGAGCGCATGAATGAAATCTTGCTCCAGCTTGAGGCCGGCAGTAGCGCTCCTGAAGAGGAAACACTGCGCGAACTCTTCCGCGTCGCCCACAGCCTGAAAGGTGCAGCCCGGACGGTGAACCGGACCGCGATTGAACGGGTCGCGCACGCCCTTGAGTCGGTTTTCGAGGCTGTTCGTTCTGGCAAACTTGGCCTGGACCCCGATATCGCTGATGTTCTCTATGACGGTCTGGACAGTATCCAGGTTCTGCTATCTGGCCAGACAGAGCAACTAGATCTTGATGGTGTGCTGGCCAATCTCGCTGGCTTGATCACCGATGAAGACGTTTCACCCCCTGGGCCTTCAATCCCCGATCAACCCTCTCCGCATGCCGGGCCGCCACAGGAACCCCCGGGCCTTGTAGCACCTTTGGCTGTTACCCAGGAGATCCCGGCAATCGACCATCAAGCAACTGATGAGACAATCCGCGTACCAGTTGGCAAGCTTGACCACTTGATGGCTGAGGTTAGCAATCTCTTGGTCGCACACATGAATATCGAACACCGGGTCGCCAGCTTGCGGGAGCTACGCGCCATGCATCGCCGCTGGCAAAAACAGTGGCGCCGGGTCAATACGACCTATATCCGGTTGGTGCGGGCGGTGACCCAGAATCCAGCCGAGATGAGCCAGTGGAAGCCGGTGTTAGACTTCTTGCAGGAAACCCAGCGCTATATGCGTATCACTGGCAAACAGTTTACGGCTGTCGAACGTGCACTCAACGAGGACAGCCTCGCGCTTGGCTTTGCCGCTGACGCGCTCCAATCGGGGGTGCGCGATCTACGCCTGTTGCCGTTTGAGACGATTGTAGGCGTTTTGCAGCGGACCGTGCGCGATGTCGCGCGTGAGTTGAACAAAGAAGTACTGTTCCGGACTGT
The DNA here is from genome assembly GCA_010092845.1 of Chloroflexota bacterium. GTDB lineage: Bacteria > Chloroflexota > Anaerolineae > Aggregatilineales > J027 > J027. The sequence continues at coordinate 828 of JAADYW010000058.1, read as the reverse complement.
GGGGACGCGGATTGAGCTTGACAAACATGTTCTGGAGCTCCTGAAGGATCCGCTCATCCATATTCTGCGCAACGCGCTCGATCACGGCATCGAGCCACCGGATACACGGGAACGGCTCGGCAAACCCCGGCAAGGACTTATTCTCCTGTCACTCATGCAGCGTTCCAGCAAGGTGCATGTCATCATCACGGATGACGGTTACGGCATTGATCCAGAGCGAGTGATGCGGCGGGCAGCTCAGATTGATCTAGTCTCTAGCGATGAAGCCCAACATATGAACGAGACTGAGATCTACGAGCTGCTGATGCAGCCAGGTATGAGTACGCGCGAGACAGTAAGTACGATTTCTGGCCGCGGCGTCGGTCTCGATGTGGTGCGTGACCATCTAGAGGCTTTGCAGGGACAGATCCAGATCCGTAGCCGAATTGGTGAAGGTACCAGTTTTGAGCTGGTGCTACCCGTTTCATTGAGTACGATTCACTGTATGCTGGTCAGGACTGGGAACGAGCTATATGCTATTCCAACCACCGCGGTCTTGCGCGTGATCGAATACCACGCGGATGCCGTTTTTCAGGTCAAGGGAAAGCCTATGCTGCGGCTGGACAATAGCCCGGTGCCAGTGGCTTTTCTCGCTGATACGCTTGAACGGGGGCATCAACTTGACGAAATTGGCGCTGAGGCACTGGCGATCGTGCTGAGCTCGGCTGACCGGCAGTACGCCTTTGTGGTTGATGATATCGTCGCCGAACAGGAGGTTGTCGTACGCAATCTTAATTCTGAAATGGCGCGCGTGCGCAATGTGAGCGGCGCAACACTACTGGCGAATGG
>JAADYW010000306.1 GCA_010092845.1 Chloroflexota bacterium | reverse complement strand
TCATGGATCTCTACGAGTATATAGCTGGATAAAGAGATCACAACCTGGCTACCGGGGATACCATCGCCGTGTTTGTAGATCGATGTGGAGCCGCCGCCAGCGGTTATATAGCGGACGTCCCCTCGATGAATACGTTCATAGAGGTGGGCATGGCCGCTCATTACCATGCCGATCTGGGACGCAACACTACTGAAGCGATCGGCCCAGTCGCCGGCCGGCGCTAATCCATCATTGGGGTGGACGGTGCTGGATGTCCACAGGGGAACATGAAAGAAAATGATCGTCGTGCGATAGCTGTTATCGGCGAGCTGCTCATCGAGCCAGGCGTTCTGCTCGTGGCGTCCAGGATCGGTGAAGAAGCATTGCGTGTTAAGCGAGATGAACCGGACATCATTGACCACAAAGCTGTACCACTGGCGCCGGCCCTCAAACGCCTCTGTCTCATTGAGTGGGGGGAAGGCCCAGTAGTAGAAGGCCTGCCCTTCGAAGGTGGCCACGCGATCGCGTTCGTGGTTGCCGATGGTCGGATAGTGGGGCATTCGCTTCAATACGTCACCAAACGGCAGATAGTACTTCATGACCCAGTTGACCCACTGGTCGTTCTGGTATTCCTGGCTCCGGTATACCATATCCCCGAGATGAACGAAGAAATCAAGCGCATGACCAGCGATATGCTCCGCCAAACGGGCGGTCACCTGGTCGCCGAAGCCGGTATCCCCCACGGCGGCGAAGCGAATCGGCCATTCGTAGGGTTGTGTGCGAAAGCGCAACGCGTCCCAGGTGAGGTCAAGGTCCAGGATCGGGGGCACAAGACCATCAATCTCGAGGCGATAATCATACCAGGTTGCCGGTTCGAGGTCCTCCACTGTCAAGATTGCTCTGGCCTGGTCAGCAGGCAACGGTATCGACTGAATGACTGTTTCATTCTTCAATACCACAAGTTGACCGTCCGATGGCGGCTGCGCAAGCCAGTAGTAAATGGTGGCGGTCGTCTCGGAAACATGATGCACGGTGGGGGGTAACAGGAAACGCTTCCCTGTCCACTGCGCATAGGCCGGTTTGAGAAAGCGCAGAAGCGGCAATCCGGCTAGCATCGTCAATACAGATCTGAGGAAATCCCGGCGGCGCATATCCTATCCTTTTCTCGAACAAACGGTCTTGTTATTGTACCGCGAAACCAGCGCTGTTGTCTCGATTGGTACTCATCCAATCCTCAGCAAAATCAACATCCCAGGCAAGATTCTGGTAATATTTTGAGTGTACTCTCGGGATGGTATTCATCGCGCTTCGCATCCCAGATAATGTCTTGAAGAGTAGTGGTAAGGAACAAATCACATCATGCATAGACGCATTACTATTCTGGTATTGATCGGGGTGATCCTGATCGCCGGGCTTGTTTTCACCAGGGGGTTACCGAGCCGCGCGCAGGATGACCCTGAGTTCACGTATGCCGGTGAAGTCAGCGCGCCGGAATTTCCCGAAGACACTGAATGGATCAACGTTAGCGCGCCGCTGACGATGGCGGAGCTCGAGGGCAAGATCGTCCTGCTGGATTTCTGGACTTATGGCTGCATCAACTGCATCCATGTTATCCCTGATCTGCATCGCCTGGAAGAAGAATACGGCGACCAACTCGTCGTGATTGGCGTCCACTCGGCCAAATTCGAGAACGAGGGCGATACGGAGAACATCCGCAACATCGTGCAGCGCTATCAGGTAACCCACCCGGTCGTCAATGACGCTGATTTCGCCATCTGGCAGACCTATGGTGTCCGTGCCTGGCCAACAATCGTACTGATAGATCCGCTCGGTCGGGTTGTTGGCGGTAACGCCGGTGAAGGCGTTTATGAGGTCTTTAAACCTGTCCTGGAAGTCATGGTCGAAGAATATGGCGCAGCTGGTTTGCTGGATGATACACCGTTAGCGAAACTCGAGCCCGAACTGGCCAATCGTGCGCCAACGCCGCTGAAGTATCCCGGTAAAGTGCAGGCCGATCCGGCCAATGACCGGATTGTCATCGCGGATACTTCTCACCATCGGCTCATCGTCTCGTCCCTGGACGGTGGTGAAGACTTTACCGTGATCGGCCAGGGCGAACGCGGTTTTGTCGACGGTGGTTTCGACGAAGCAACCTTCGATAGTCCGCAGGGTATGGCAATTGACGGTGATCTGATCTACCTGGCTGACACGGGCAATCATGCCATTCGGGTGATCAACCTGGCGGATGAGACAGTGACCACACTCGTTGGCACGGGTGAGCAGGCCAGCACCTATCCGCCGGAAAGCGGTACGGCGCCGGATGTCGCGCTGTCGTCACCGTGGGACGTGACCCTGCATGAGGGTGTACTCTATATCGCGATGGCTGGGCCGCACCAGCTCTGGCGAATCGATCTGGAGACGGGCCTGACCGAAGCCCACGCTGGCAGTGGCCGCGAGAACATCATCGATGGTCCACTGGCCGATGCCCAGCTCGCCCAACCCAGTGGTATTGATACTGACGGCGAGCTTCTGTACTTTGCGGATGCTGAGGTCAGCGCCATCCGCACCGCCAGCGTGAGTCAGGATGGCAGCGTGGCGACCATCGTTGGCACCGGCTTGTTTGATTTCGGCGATGTCGATGGGGTGGGCGACGAAGTCCTGCTCCAGCATGCGCTTGGCGTTACCGTCACACCGGATGGCTTGCTCTACATCGCCGATACCTATAACAACAAGATCAAAGTGATTGACCCGGCTTCACGCGAGAGCACCACCTTCGCCGGTACGGGTGAACCCGGCCTGCTCGATGGACCTCTGGGCGAGGCGCAATTCTGGGAGCCAGGCGGTATCGATTATGCTGAAGGCAAGCTCTATATCGCTGACACGAACAACCATGCCATCCGTATCATTGACCTGGAGACCGAGACCGTCAGTACCTTGCCCATTAGCCAGGCCACGGCTCTGATCCCCGCGGCGGATCCATCATTGGCGGGCGATGGCGATGTTACGACCGTTCCTCTTGGCGACAACCTGGTTGAATATGAGCTGCAAACGGTCGCACCGGGTGAGGGCGAGATCGTCTTCAATATCAGTATGCCGGAGGGCTACAAGCTCAATAGCCAGGCACCGTTTACAGTTGTCAGCCAGTCCGACGACATCGTCAGTGTCCCTGAAGAGTCACAGAATTTCCGTGAACTGGTACCCGAGCTACCCGTGCGTCTGGCGGTCACTTTTGAGGAAGGCAGCTCTACCTATACAGCTGATCTGACGATCTACTGGTGCGAAGCAGTCAAGGAAGAACTCTGCTTCATCGAGCGCGTTTCCGTAGTAGCACCCGTGAGCGTCGAACCAGGTGCTGGGGCCAATCAAGTGCAGCTCGCCTATGAATTGGTGCCGCCCGAGATCCCCTCGGATTTTGAGTAGCGGGATTCCCCGATTGTTGCTTCAGAAATGAGCAGGTCAGAGGGCCTGCTCGTTTTTGTTTAGCAAATCTTAAGTTGATTCAGGCCTATCCGTCGCTATAATGGCTTCTAATTCTCTGCAAACCTACGCAAAGCTGGCACTAACTTGCCAATGCTACCATCTGAATCAACACACGCCAAAGTCCAGTTACGGCCCGGCACCACAGCACCAGATCAACCCGAAGGAGTTGCCACCGAGCAGCCTCAGAACCTGCCATTTCTAACCAATCTCAAGATGGGTCTGTTCAACTTCGGTTCGGCGCTTGCGGATATTCTTGGTTCGGGGGTCTGGAACCGGATCATGATCGCGGACCTGAACTATCCCGCCACGCCTGTATCGCTGCTATTGGGGTTGAACTACTTTCTGGCACCGCTGGTCGTCTGGGTTGGCCAGAAATCGGATTATACCAACTGGCGGGGTTATCGCCGGCTGCCCTGGATCTGGAGCGGGCGCGCGCTGATTGCTATCGGGTTTCTGTTGCTGGCTTTCGCCACCGTCGAGTTAGCTGAGAGCGGCAGCAATATCTGGTGGGGCGGAATCGCCTTTGCACTGAGCTTGACCGGGATCGGTGCGGTGTTGTCCGGCAGCACGTATACCACCTTGATTTATGATCGGGCCCCACCTCATCAACGTGGGCGTGCCGTAGGACTCGCATGGACGATGTTGCTTTTTGGCTTCGCCTTTTCTGGGGTGTTGTTTGCGCGCCTTCTGCCAGACTACAGTCCCGAAGGTGTCATCACGCTCTTTGTCACGACTGTCGCGATCATCAGTGCGTTATGGGTCTTCTCCATTCTCGGCGAAGAACGCCCTCTCCCGCCAGAAGCACGTCCGCCCCGCAAGTCTGCCAGAAACACTCCCTTTATGCAGGACTTCCGCGCGGTGTGGTCCCAACCAACGACCCGGTTGTTCTTCCTGTACATCGGCTTGAGCTTTACCGCTGCCTTTGCCCAGGATCAGATTCTCGAACCATTTGGGGGACAGGTGTTCGCCATGCCAGCCGGTGAGACCAGTCGCTTTGCCGCTTTTTGGGGGACGACGGCGCTGCTTGGCTCGTTGTTTGCGCTCTATGCGCATCGCCGCATGAGCCACTTGACCTACGCACGCATCAATCGCTATGGTATCTGGTCGTTGATCACGACGTTCCTCCTGCTGGCCCTGGCCGCGTTCAGCAACCTGGAGGCACTGATCCGCCCAACGTTGCTGCTTTTTGGGCTTGGCCTGGGGCTATGGAATATCGGTACATGGGGCCTGATGGTCTCGGTGAGTAGCGCCGAGAAAGCCGGTACCTACTTTGGCCTCTGGACGATGGCCAGCTTGATCTTTCGGGGCGGCGGCTCAGTGGTTGGCGCCATTTTTCGGGATGTTGCGATTCTGACGACGGGTAGCGAGAGCTTCTCCTACGGGGCGGTGTTTGCTATCGAGGCGCTGGTGATGTTGGCAGCCTTTCTCGTTATCCAACGCATCCACTTCTCTCCCCAGACTGACGCCGATGGTAAACAAATCCTGGTCGCAGTTGGTGCTGAAGGGTAGACTGGGGTCTGGTGACGGCAGGCCCTAATCATATTGTGCCTGGGCCAGCACATCTACCGCAACTGGAGCAGGCAGTGTGATTGATCGTTGGCGCAACATGGGCCGCAACACCCGGATCGTCGTTATCGCCTTGATGCTCTGGGGCATCGGCGAAGGGCTGTGGCTGTATATCCAGCCCCTCTACCTCTCATCGCTGGGCGTTTCTGCTGAAGAAACAGGCTTCATCCTCTCAGCCTCCGGACTTGCGCGGCTTGCGATCATGGTGCCTGCGGGTCTGCTGGCTGACCGTTATGGTGCTCGTAATGTCATGATCCCGGGCTGGATGCTGGGTGCGCTGGCGGTGATTGTCCTCGCTGCAGCCACCAATACCTACCTCTTGGCGCTGGGTTTCTTCCTATATGGTGCCTCGGCGCTTTCTATCCCGATTACCAACGTGTATATGGTGCAATCAATCCAGGCTGATAGCACCGTCACTCGCCAGCATACGCCCCAGGAAATCCTCACGTTCGTCTATGGCCTCTATTGGCTGTCCCAGATTATTTCCCCCGCGCTAGGTGGGTTAATCGGTCAGTTGGCCTCGCTGCGCGCGGTCTTCTGGATCAGCGCCTTCTGGTTTTGCCTGTCGACGGTGGCTGTCTGGCAGACGACCAGCTATCCCACACCCCCACCAGAGCGCTTCAAGCGCCGGATCGAACAATACCGGAGCCTGCTCAGCCAGAAGCACCTTGTCGTGCTCTATGGCCTTTTCACCCTGGGATTCATCGCCACAATCCTGGGATTCACATTCGCGCCCCAGTATCTTGAAGACGCACATGGTCTTTCGCGCGGTGCGATTGGCGTGTTGGGTTCGGCGCTGGCGGGTGGCAGCTTTTTCTGGAATATCACTATGGGACGGTATCGGGCCTGGACCGGTTTTCTGGGCAGTATTTCGCTGACGGCGCTTTCGTTTGTCCTGTTGCTGGTATCCGGCCATGTGATCGTGTTCGTGCTGAGCTATTTCCTGCTGGGTTCCTACGAGACGTTACGTCCTATCGCGACCGGTATAGTTGCCGCGCAGACGGAGACCAATACGCAGGGGGTTGCTTTTAGCCTGGTCGATACCCTGCATGGTGCCAGTAGCTTCGTCGCTGCTGCCCTTGCTGGCGTGTTATATGCCACCAACAACACTACTCCCTTCATCGTGGCGGTGGTGTTGGTCCCTGTCATCTATCTGGCGACGTACAGTGTGGCCAGCCGAATGCAAGTTGTCGAGGCTAGCGCTGACTAACCTACCAGCCCCTCACTATAGAGAAAATACAGGCCCAGCACATAGATCACCAGAATAATCAACGCATCGCTGTCCACGCCCAGAAACCGGTAGTGAACGCGAGCCTGGTTGCCGATTAGCGCCACGGTTGTCATCAGCAGCGCGATCATGCCGGAGAGGCTCATTACCGGCGAGATCAGCTCAAAGAAGCTGCCATCCAGGTAGAAGATATCGGTGATACCCAGAATGAAAATGTTGAAGACATTGCTGCCGAACAGGTTGCCCACGGCCAAATCGACAGCTCCTAGACGCGCGGCGGCGATGGTTGTCACTACCTCAGGCAAAGACGTAACGATACCAACCAGCGCGACACCTACGAAGCCTGTACTGATGCCAGTTTCCTCGGCGATTCCGGCGGAACTACTCACGAGCACAGGTGTAATCACCACTAGCGCCAGCGTCGCTATCGCAAAACCAAATCCAGCCCGCGAGAGCGGTATCAGTTCCTCGAGTTCTTGTTCACTGGGTTCGGGTGGAGGGGCTGCCCCCTTATTTCCCTGATGAATGATATTGGTTCCTGCCAGATAAATGCCAATCACAACGAGGCTATCGACACCGAGCCAGCCCAGTGTTACGCCCAGTTTCGCCTCGAGAAAGAAAATAGATGCTCCTGTCAGCAGGATCGCCAGGCTGGCTGTCAGGGCGTGTGTAGTCGCCACACGGCGCAGAATGCCCGAGCGTCGGTGGATAAGGCCGAGGATCCCAAGCAGCGCCATGTTAAACATGCTGCTGCCATAGATATTGCCCACCATTAGATTGGGCACATTCTGGTCAATGGCGTTGATAGACGTCAGGAGTTCGGGTAATGAGGTCGCCCCCGCCATCAGCAACGTGCCGATGAATAGGCCGCCAAGTCGTGTGCGAATGGCGATAACATCCCCGTATTCGGCGAGCTTGATCGCCGCAATCACGATGAGGATTGCACTGACCGCGAATTCGACCCAGATCATTGACGGTCTTCCTCCGGATTCAACAGGCGGCTAGGGACTCCCTTGACCTTCGCCAGCGGCCAGGCCGTCAGAATCCCGGTGTTCGGCTCGGAAAGATCGCCGACAATCGTCTCAGCCGCAGCGATACATTGATCAACCACGTCGATGCTGGGCACGACCGTAAACAGCGCAAAATGTCCCGCTTCAGCCTGATCGGAGACGCGCGAGATCCCGAATAAATAGCGTGCCCCGACATGTTGGGTGTTGCGCCGGAAGAAACTGGTCGTTTCCGCGATGGTTACACCGCTAACACCGATATTGTTCCAGGCTTCCAGCACGTCATCTAACTTGTTGGGATCATCCAGGACAAACATCACCATATGCATCTGTTGTGCTCCCCAATAAGAACTCGAAGAACGGCCCGCTCTGTTTTTTTCAGAAGCGGGTCCACATATTCTATCATTTCTGCTAGCCTGCTATGCAGTGAAGAGATCGGCAGTGAGGTGATCGAGGCGATTGATATAGCGAACGTAGATCTGGTCATCTGCTGTAAAATCAAGGCGTGAGAACCCCGAATTGTAATGATTGATCTTGATTGATTCATCCTGCCAACGGAAAAGTGCTTTTAGGACCGTCCACAGGAAATACTGGTGTGAGACCAAGGCGATGACCTGCGCATCGGAGGTATCGTCGCGGGCCATCTGGCGCAGACGATCCGCCACGATAGCGCCGCGAATATGAGTTGCCTCGAATGTCTCATAGTCACGATTCCACCAGCCACGCTCGGTGATACTGGTTGGCAAGATGTAATCGGGGAAGGTCGCCAGAATCTCGGCCCGGGTTTTGCCTGGATACCCAACCAATTGACCATCATGCTCCAGGAATATACCCCCATGCTCGTGAATGTCATCCCAGACCTCAGGGGTTAATCTAAGTGCCAGGGAGATCGGGAGCGCAGTCTGCAGCGCGCGCCACATCGGGCTGCAATAGAGGCGGGTGATGCCAAAATCCCCCGGTTTTTGCGTGGCCACCTGGTTTTCGATCGAGATCGGGTGCGCATCCGTATGCGTCGCCATGAATTGGGCAAGGCGTTCTGCCTGTCGGTGCCCCAGTTCGGTCAGGATAGGGTCTTCGGTGCGTGGGGCGTGCGGTGTTGGCCGGGCATTGTTCGTTGATTGTCCATGTCGGATCAAATAAACCCGCATGCTCTCTCCTGATAATCCTGTCTCGCTTGCTCTGGGCTGACAGAGCTGATTCTAGCGCGTAATCTGGATGCTGCTGATTTCAAACAAATTGTCCTGAGCTTGACCACTAGGCAAGACAACGGGTAACCGCGCCTGATTTTGCCAGTTGTAGACCGCTACTACAAGCCGGTAATCACCGGGGATCAACGTCTCAGGCAACAGCAAACCGTGGTTGTCGCGGTACGTGGTGTCAGGCGTCCAGGTTGTCATGCGGCCAAAGGTCCCCTGGGGCACTGCATTGCGCTCAGCAGTGACCCTCCCACTGGCATCCAGCAGGAAGAGACCGATATTGTAATCGAAATCGAGGGGAGCGCTTACCTCCCAGACGAATGAGATCGGCAAGACGTTGCCGGCATGGTACCGTGTCCCATCGGGTAGATCATAGCCCTCCAGCCAGAGATGCTCACCAAATGCCGCGTCCGCTAGCGTGGACGGATCACCAGCCGGCGCCGGTGTCGGGTCGAAGCGAATGGCACGCGCCTGGGGGCTGGTGCTGATTTCCAGGACGGGGAAGTAGTTCATCGCGAGATAGTGCTCGATTGGTCGACGTTTCTCAGGCTCAAAGGGGCTGCTGCTGGCTACCAACCACAATGCATCATAACGTGTGGCCGTCCAGTCGAGGGCATAGGTTACAGCTACACCGGCCTGGGCCCCCAGGGGCGCATCCGCTGGCACTGACGACGTCCCAGGACCGAAGGACTCTCCCGGCGGTACCGGCAAGGCAACTACCAGGCCAGGTGACTTTGCACTGTTCATAAAGGGTGGGAGATATTGAACGCGGTCCAGGAAAACAGCATGTTCGGCCCCCGTCACCGGCTCCAGGTCCTCCACCAGCACAGCCACATCTTCGATGCCGTTGCGATATCGTGGGTCATCGCGCAACGTGATCAGCGATGCGCCGGATAAGACGCAGACCAGAACCACGGGGATCATTTCTGCCCCGCGAATGGCGGGGCCCCAGCGCAGGAAAACCACGAATATGATGACGGCTGCCCCCAGCAGGAGGAGCATCACCTCGCCGCCCGCAACAGTGTTCCAGGCGACATCAAACCGGTCCGGATCGATCCGGCTAAGATGGTAGACCAGGGGCGCATCTGCGATCGACCAGTTGCCCGTGGCCCAGTGCCATTCATCAGGGTCAAAGGCGGTGAAGCCATACAGCTTGCCATCGAGGTGCATATCCGTGTAGTAGTTGGAGGGGGGCTCCGACATGCCGGCCAGTTGGATGCATGCGCCGAGAAGGCTCAGACCCAGGAGCACGGCCATCAGCCAGCGTCTCGTGAACGCCTTTTCGATGACAGGTAGCAGCCATAGCATCAACACCGGGAGCAGTGGTACGAAATAGCGAGGTCCCCAGTGCTGTCCTCCCCACCAGTCATAGCGCAAGGCGATGCCGTACCAGAGACTGAAGGTCACAATGGCGACGATGAGCGCGATCACGATGCGCCATTGGCCGCGTTGAAACAACTGCCATGCGCCCCAGAGGGACAACAACAACACCGGCGAATACAGCCAGATACTGCGTGATGGGCTAATCTGATACCCCAGCAAACTCTCGAGTGGCCATTCCCAATCAATGTCGCGCAGTACATCAAGGCGATCGAGCGTATAGCGGTTGGCAATTGCCGTATTCTGCATCAGCAAGAACACTGCAACTGTTAGCAGCAGACCGGCCAGGCCAAACATCAGAATCCGTCGCCAATGGCGGAGGATGAACCCCCGCGGAGGCACTAGAATGATCAACAGAGCTGGTGCAATCAAAATACTCGCTGATTTAGTGAGCAGGGCAGCAGCAAACACCACAGCTAGAATACTCAGGCGAACATACGGTATTCGATTTTTCTGCCAGAACGTATTGATCTCGAGCGCCAGGGCAAAACTCCATAACACCATGAGTGTCATCGTTGGTTCGCGAAACAGATGGCGGCTGAATGCCCAGGCGTTTGTGCCCAGGCCAAAGACGAGCGCCGCAGCGAGTGCAATTTCAAAACGATAGCCTTGACGGAGAACGACCGCGTACAGACTGGCTCCCACCGCCGCGGTCATGATGACATTCATCAGCCAGACAGAATGCATCATCCCGAGATCGGGTAGGTGTTCGCCCAGCCAGAAAAACGGGACCCCAAGGACAATGGCCAGTGGTTCCTGGGCCGGCGGTAGCCAGGGCATCTCATCTGAACTGGAGGGCGGCACCTGCGCTGGCTTGATCTGATCATACTCAAAGGTGCGCGCCAGATAGCCGCGCCGGGCGAGGCTTTCGGTGCTGTCGTAAATAAACAACTCGTCTTTGCTGAAGGGTAAGCCGCGAAACGTGAGTAGATATGCCGTTACCAAAATACCAAATACGGCTAAGCCACCAATCCAGCCACGACGCTGCATATATCCCATTTCCTCTATTCCGATCACGAGCAGATTATAGCAAATTGCAGTTGCTCCTGAAGCGGATTATGTTATGATCTTCACATTTGTCCACAAACCTTGCCCTATTGCCTATGAAGTCCAAGCCGATTGCCCTCATAACCGCACTTCTCGTGGTGGGTGCACTACGATTGCTTCCAGGACTGGACGACTTGAGTCTCTGGGTGGATGAAGGGTGGTCAGCGATTACCGCTGATCAAGACACGTTGCCAGCGGTAACTGATATGGTCGTGGAAGATGTGCACCCCCCCCTGCACCTCTACTTACTCCATATCTGGCGTCAACTGACCGGTACTTCGGTCTTCGCCCTTCGTTATATGGCTGTACTGGCGACGCTCCTCACCGCAGCCTTCATCTATCGCCTCGGATCCGATCTCTTCGACAACCAGACCGGGTTGATCGCGTCGCTGCTCTATGTCACCCATGATCTTGTCATCGTGTTGGGTCAGGAGGTTCGGCAGTATCCGCTAGCCATGCTGCTGTCGGTGATGACCGTATGGGTGTACTGGCGTTTCTGGACAGAGACGTCGTGGCAACGCGGTGTTGCTTTTGTGGTTTCTGGGGCAGCCCTGTTGTGGACACTCTATTGGGGTGGATTTGTACTGCTGTCATTGGCGGTGCACGCCATGGTCACCCAGCCACGGCGCGTAGTGCGGTTCGCCAGTGCCAACCTCGTCATCGGCATCTTGTTTTTGCCATGGGTACCTATCTTGCTCCAACAGACCGTTGATGATCTGCCTGAAGGCATTGGTCATGCCCTGCCGGCTGAAACCAATAGCTATGAGATCCTGGCGTTTCAACTCCTCGGTCGCCCTGAGATCTTCTGGGGTATTCTCGGGATCGCTGGGACCTTTCACCTCGGCCGCCGCCGGTGGTGGCCCGATGCGACCACCATGCTCCTTGCCTCGGTCGTTGGCATTACCCTGGCGCTATCAATAGCGCTGAACTATTTCTACGCCTCACTATCGTTTCGCAACCTGGCGATACTCTTACCCCCCTTTGGGCTCCTGGTTGGCCATACCATCGCCCGCTTCCGTAGCTACGAACGTGCGATCCTGGTGCTGATCGCCGTTGCGTTTGGCCTCACCCTCACCGATGCTGGCCCACCCACCCGTCTGCCCTGGCCCAGAATCGCCAACCATATTACGCATCATAGCCGCGCTGATGATGTCGTGCTGATCGAAACCTGGTTTGATACCTATGCTTTCGAATACTACCTGGAGGATGTCGAGAGCATCCGGTCCCAGGTCCGGCGTCGGGATGAGAATAAGGCGCCACCTGGGTTCACAGGTGATGAAGTCGGTGCTGCGCAGGGGATATGGATCATGCGGTTCGCCTCTGATACCGACATCCGCCCGGCGCTGCACGATCTAGGTTTCGTCGATAGCGGCTCATTTCAGTGGCAAACCCCGCTTTCGCCGGTCGATCTCTGGCGTCTGGACCGCCCGGCTGAGGGGCTTGTGGAAGTATTTGGCACTGAAATTGCGCTCAACCGGTACAGCGTGAGGCGCCAGCCGGACGGTGTCAGCG
>JAADYW010000057.1 GCA_010092845.1 Chloroflexota bacterium | reverse complement strand
TGAGGCCATGACGATCTTTGCTCTGGCGGTCGCGGGCATGTTCCCGCTATTCCATCTGGGCCGAATAGAGCTCTTCTACTACATCATTCCCTACCCCAACACTATGGCGCTTTACCCGCAATGGCGCAGCCCCCTGGTATGGGACTTCTTCGCGATTGCAACGTACACGATCGTCTCAATTATGTTCTTCTACATCGACCTGATCCCTGATCTGGCGACCCTGCGCGACAAAGCCAAATCACGCTTCGTGAAGTTCTTGTATGCTATTCCCGCCATGGGCTGGCGCGGCGATGCTTTCCACTGGGAAGGCCTGACGAAGACGGCCTTCTTCCTGGCAGTTCTGGCCACGCCGCTCGTAATCTCGGTTCACAGCATCGTCGGTCTGGACTTCGCTATATCGAACTTGCCAGGCTGGCATCACACGATATTCCCACCCTTCTTTGTTGCTGGCGCAATTTTCTCCGGGATGGCGATGGTGTTGCTCTTTGCGGCGCTGCTACGGTCAGGCTTCAAGATGCAGGGTATCATCACGGACGAGCACCTGAACAAAGCATCAATCTTGCTGCTGATTACGGGTTTGATCGTTGTTTATGGCTACATTATCGAGACCTTTGGAGCCTGGTTCAGCGGTGATACACATGAGTGGGCCTTGGTGGTTGAGAGATCGTTAGGGACTTTCGCACCTGCTTTCTGGGGCATGATCATATTCAATGGTGTGGTCATTCAACTCCTCTGGTTCAAATCGATCCGTACCAATCCGACGGCGCTGGTCTTCATCTCGATAGCTGTGCTCGTCGGTATGTGGCTCGAACGCTTCGTGATTGTCCCCGTCAGCCTGTCGTATCCGTTCCTGGAAGGAATGTGGGATCCATTCTCATTTACCATCTGGGACATCCTGACCATCATATCCCCCTTTGGCTTATTCTTAACGCCGATGTTCCTGTTTATCCGTTTCCTGCCGACAGTGTCGATTGCGGAAACCCAAGCAGTTGCGGTTGAGGAAGAGAACTATGACAACTAATGGCAACGGCGGCTTGTACGGAATAGTGGCTGAATTCGAAGATGCCGACAGCTTGCTGGTTGCAGCTCGGCAAACCCGTGAGGCAGGTTATAAGAGTGTGCGCGCCTTTACGCCGTATCATGTCGAAGGACTTGCCGACCTTTTGGAAAAGCGCATCAATATGTTGCCCTACTTAATCCCTGCGGCGCTCTTCTTCGGCGCGTTTATGGGATACATTTTGCAGTCCTATACTTCGGTTTTTACCTACCAATTAAATGTCGGGGGTCGGCCACCGGATAGCTGGCCTGCCTTTATGCTGATTACCTTCGAAATCGCCATTCTGACGGCGGCGTTTGTCGCCTTCTTCTTGATGTTCGCTCAGAATGGCTTACCCCAACCATATCATCCGATCTTTAATGCTCCGAATATCGAGACTGCATCGCACAGTCGCTTCTTCCTCTGCATTGAGGTGACTGACCAGCAGTTTGACCTGGAGAACACGACAGCGTTCTTGCAAGGACTGGAACCGGTAGCTGTAAGTGAGGTGCAAATTTGAACGCTCGACGACACACCCAGTTTTCGTTTCTCAGTCCACTGACCGGCAAATTCTGGTTGCTCGCGTTAATGCTAAGCGTGATCATGCTGGCGGGGTGCACAGAGATCGGCAATATGCAGGAACAGCCCAAGCATCAGAAACCGTACGATGAAAGCGAGACCTTCGGTGCTGCGGCACAGGATCTCGACCCGAACGCGATCCCAGTTGGTTTCCTGCGCGAGGATGCCCACCTGTACACAGGGCGGGTCGGTGGTGAGCTTGTGGACACGTTCCCCATGGAGCTGACTGAAGACATGATCCTCGAAGGAAAGCGGTTGTACGAGGGCTTCTGCGCGCCGTGCCACGGCTATTCAGGCTATGGTGATGGCGTTGTGGCGAAGGAAGGCTTCCGCGAACCGGCTTCCTATCACTCTGATCAACTACGCGCCCAGCCCGTTGGCCATTTCTACGAAGTGATTACCAACGGCCAGGGGACAATGTACAGCTATGCATCCCGCATTGCCCCTGAGGATCGCTGGGCAATCGTTGCCTATATTCGCACGCTGCAGCTAAGCCAGCACGCTTCGCTCGAAGCGCTGCCCGACGACATAAAAGCTGACTTTGGCAGTAGTGACGCTGCCACGGATGCGCTTAGCGAAATGTCTGGCTCACTCGGCGAGACGGACGAATAGGGAGGCCACCATGAGTACAATTCAAAACAAGACTTTCAGCAATGAAGTAATCGTGGTTGATGGCAATCGGTATGAGGTTTGTAGCTTCACCAACTGCCGTCTGGTGTACCAGGGTGGCGAGTTGCCGAGCTTTGTTCGCTGCGAGTTCGAAGTCGTCAACATTCAACTTGAAGATAGTGCATTCAACACGCTGAAATACTTGACTGGCCTCTATAGCGGTGGGTTATCCGAAGCGGTTGAAGATACGCTGACTGTGGTCGAGCGTGGAAAGCCAGAGGAACCTGTCGGCGTCTCGCAATACACGGCACTGGCGACCGGTACCAACTACGCCCAGATGGCGTTGTGGTCCATCGTTGTGATCGGTATTGGCATTGCCCTTATCGCTGCGCTCGTCTACGGCTACATGACCTATCCCACCAATGAGGTCCTCGAAGAGAATGAACCGCTTAAAGCGGAGATTCCGTTAGATGTTATGCCTGCGCTGCCCGATGAACTCGGCGATTCTTATGACGCCACTCGGGCTGATCAATTGGAGGCGCTGAATTCCTATTCCTGGGTCAACGAGGAAAACGGGATTATCAGTATGCCTATCGATGATGCGATCGATCTTGTGCTCGAGCAAGGCCCACCTACGTGGTCCCCTGAAGAAGGAGAATAGACACATGGAAGTCGTCGAGAACCAGACCTTCCGGAGTGAGACTATCACTGTAGATGACACCCAGTTCAAGAACTGTCTATTTGACAATGCTTCGTTGGTCTACGCTGGGGGCGCCTTACCGAGTTTCGTCGATTGCCAGTTTAGATCGGTTTCTCTTCAGTTTACCGCTGCTGCTGCCAACACCCTTGAGTTCTTAGGCGGGTTGCGCAGGGGCGGATTCGCACCGGCAGTTGATAAGATTATCAACGGAGTCCGCAATCAGCAGTATTGAAGCCGGCTTAGTCTCGTAAACGTAAGAGAGGGCGGTAGACGTCGATCTCTTTGGTTAAATAAAGTTCGTCCGATTGCCAAACTTTTTTGAGGAGGTATCTACCTATGGCGGACGGCATCGTAGTACGCACGGAAGACCGTGAAGTAGTTGAGGTCGATAATGACCTGGTACCCGATCGGTGGAAAGGCTTGTTCACCAACGAAGAGTGGATGATGCACGACATCGTGGTGAAGTCCACCTATGGATTCCTGGTTATTGCGATCATCGCCCATACACTCTGTTACATTTGGGAACCGTGGGTTACCCCTTAGGAGGTAAATGAAAATTATGTCTGATGTACAGCTGGAAGACGAAAAGTTCATCATTCAGCGCCCCAAGAAGCGCCCGATCGAATTCACGACTGTTCTCATTCTCTACATCCTCCTGGGATTGGGGTTGGGACTCACCATTCACTTCATTCTGTTGAGCACAGAGACCTATAACTGGCTGCAATAGAGTCTTAGGTGAATGACATTTGTTAGCTGTTTGGGGCGGAATTGCCGGTTGCAACACAACAGCAGTTTCGCCCCGAGCTTACAAGCATACACCGTTAGAAAGTAAGGCGACCCATGGCAAAGACATTTACTGGATCGATCAGCGAAGATGAACCGCAAGTTAGACGCAATCGATTAGCCATTGAAAAGGTAAAAGAAGGCAAAGACATCTCTTTGACAGAGATGGAGGCGTATTACAAGAAGCCTGGCGGTACTCTGATGCATGCCATCTTTGGGTCAGATCCGTTTGACTTCTGGGTTGGTCGCTTCTATCTGGGTACCTTTGGTGTCATTTCTTTGATAGGCATTTTATTTGGCGTTGTCTTCTACTTTTATCAAGCCTGGATTGTTGAATGGGCCTATAATATTCTCCAGGCGCGTATTGATCCGCCCCCCATTAGCGCTGGGCTACGCTTGATGAGCACGGGCGAGCCGGGTTTCTATTGGCAACTCATCATCTTTTCCGCGACTGTTGCCTTCCTGGGCTGGCTGCTGCGGCAGGTCGATATTGCGCGTAAGCTGGATATGAGCTACGAAATCCCGATTGCTTACGGTGCAGTGTTCTCTTCCTGGGTTACGTTGCAGTGGCTGCGTCCGATTGCTATGGGAGCCTGGGGCAACGGGTTTGCGCTCGGTATAACCCATCATCTTGACTGGGTTTCCAATATAGGCTACCAATACTTCAATTTCTTCTATAATCCTTTTCATGCACTGGGCATCACCCTTCTTTTTGCTGCAACTCTGATCCTCGCGATGCATGGTTCCATTATCCTCAGCGTTTCCAAGCGGCCCTACCTGCGGGAAGGCAACGAGGATAGCTTCTGGCGCAATCTGCTTGGCTACAGCATTGGCGAGATCGGTATTCACCGGCTGGCGCTCTGGGTAGGTGTTTCCTCGGTGCTGGTTTCTAATCTGTGTATTTTCCTCTCAGGAACACTCGTTGATGATTGGGTTGGCTTCTGGGCCTTTTGGGACAAATTCCCCTTCTGGGAAGGCGCGTCCTTTGCCTCCCTTCTCGTGATCGGGATCGTGGTCTGGCGCAGCCGGGCCAAAGGTCAGCCTGTTGATCCTGACGAATATGAGTATGGTGGCTATGGCCTGGAGAGTACTGCCATCAAGCGGCCCTTCGAGGTCAAATTCCTGAAGCGGCTCTTTGATGAAGGCCAGGTTGGCCCTGTCTACCTGGGTATTGCTGGTACCGTGGCGGTTCTGGCTGGTCTCCTGGCATCGTTTATCATTCTTGAGCACTACCTGTTCCTGGTTGACTATAACCCGATCTTGTTTGCCCGCGAGTTCTTCAATCTATCGCTGGATCCGCCGGCGATGGAATATGGCCTCGATTGGGCACCGTGGCATAGCGGGGGTGGCTGGATTGTAGCGACCGGTTTGCTGCATGTTGCCGTGATCGCCTGGTGGCTACGTGTTTACAACCGCGCTCGTGCTGCTGGCCTGGGTACCCAGCTCGCCTGGGGATTTGCCGCGGCGCTGTTCTTGTACTTCGTTATTTATTTCATCCGTCCAGTCATCATTGGTAACTGGGCCCAGGCACCAGGACAGGGCTTCAGAGCCATCCTGGATTGGACGAATAATGTTAGTGTCCAGTATGGAAACTTCTACTATAACCCGTTCCATATGCTTTCTATCTTCTTCCTGCTTGGGTCAACGTTGTTGTTGGCGATGCACGGTGCGACGATTGTGGCGACCTCTCGTTGGGGATCACATCGGGAAGCTGAAGAGATGATGGCAGAAGGACCAGGTACACATCGTGCGCAGTTGTATTGGCGCTGGTGCATGGGCTTTCAGGCGACATCAAAGACGATCCATGATTGGTGTTGGTGGTTTGCCGCACTAACCGGGATCACAGGTGGCATCGGGGTCCTATTGACTGGCACTGTGATCTTCGACTGGTATGATTGGGCGCTCGACTCTGGGTTCGTAGCCCCTCTGCCATAGCGGAGTACTCACAGGACTTACCCAAACACCGATGCAACGGAGGATGAGAACTACATGTTAGATCGGATTTTGAAATCAAATAGTGCCACTACTGTCACTTTCTGGATTGTTACCATTGTGTTGGTCTTGAGCAGCTTCTGGGTAATCAGCTTCGTCTATGGCCAGACGCAGGACGAGGACGAGGTCGTTGTTGATGAAGCGCTGTCAGCTATCTATGTGGACTACTATAACAGTGCGGACCAATTTGTGAGTGCTGAGTCCTATCTGGCGATGGGTGAGTATACTGCTCAATTCCCTCAGCCCCAGAATGTTCAGATTCTCACAAATATGACCACCACCGAGATCACCGGCTATATGCTGAATCACTTCAGCGCCGGCATGGGTGTAGACTGCACGTATTGCCACTCACTGGAGAACTTCGCGGCCGATGAGTGGGATGACGAAGTTGCCATGGCCCGGAAGACCACCGCCCTTGAGCATCTGGAACTCACTGCAGATCTCAACCGGAACTGGCTAACACAGCTTGCCGGGTTGACGGAAACCAAGCGGCCCTCAGGGGCGCAGATCACCTGCACAACCTGCCATAATGGGGAGCCTCTGCCAGACCCCTGGCCGGAAGACGGCCCCCTGGATGAAGATCTTCGCCTGCCGCTCGACGCTGATACCGTCTTCAGCGTTGAGGAAGAGGGCATCCTCAATGTGAATGCCCGTAAGGACATCTCACTCGATACGGTACAGTACAACCAAGAAGTGATGTACCACATGAACACCAGCCTTGGGGTTGGCTGCACCCACTGTCACAACTCGCGTTACTTCCCCAGCTATGAGGGTGTACCTGCCAAGAACTACACCATTAATATGCTCCAGATGTCCCAGCATCTCTGGAATAACTATGAAGAGACACTCGGTGGCAAGCAGCCGTCTTGTTACCTGTGTCATCAGGGCGCGCCGATCCCGCCCGGGGCCGCACGTTCCGTGGATGTGATGCCGGACGCTCTCGTCGCTAATCAATAAGCGTGGTACCAGGTAATGTGTCTTATGCCGGGAAAACAAGTTGAGTTCAGCAGGACTCAACTTGTTGTACCTGGATTCGATATTTATTGTTATGCTTGACTAGAATGTGGTCGGAAACGCTTATGAATGGTATTGAGTTGCCCTTGCAGTCGATGAAAAATGTATCGATTCCTGCCGAGCGGCCTGCTCTCCTGGCTCGCTCTCTCACCTTGATGAAGCCGATTACCTGGTTCGCCCCCATGTGGGCCTTCTTGTGCGGGGCGATCGCCAGCGGCGCTGCTTTTTGGGAGTTTCCAGAAATTGGCCGGCTTCTTCTGGGTATTGTGATGGCTGGACCAATACTATGTGGTGTCTCCCAGACCCTAAATGACTACTTTGATCGTGAAATTGACGCGATCAATGAACCCAACCGTCTTATCCCCGCAGGTCTGGTCTCAACCCAACAAGTGATGTTGACGATTGCTGTGTTGTTGGTCCTTGGCCTGGGCATCGCCCTCTATCTTGGGCTAGGGGTATTGATTATTGCCAGCGTTGGGTTACTTCTCGCGGTTGCTTATAGTGCTCCTCCACTGCGCGCTAAACGCAATGGGTGGGTCGGGAACACAGTGGTCGCGATTTCTTACGAAGGCCTCGCCTGGCTGGCAGGGCATGTTGCTTTTGGCAGCTTGACAGAGGCCAGTGTCGTGGTCGCAATCCTCTATTCTTTTGGTGCACATGGCATCATGAGTATCAACGATTATAAGAGCATTGATGGCGATCGGCGCGGAGGCATCCGCACCATCCCAGCGATGTATGGTCCGAAGCGTGCTGCCTGGTTAATCGTTGCCACGATGAATCTAGCCCAGATCGGTGTGATTGCCGCATTCTTGTTTTGGGGACAGTGGATAGCTGCAGTCGTGATCGTTGGGGTTATGCTCGTTCAACTGCCACTTCAACGTCGCTTTATACAACAGCCTGTCGCATATTATCTGAAGTTCAGCGCTATTGGTGTAACCTTCTATGTTTGGGGCATGATATTCGCTGCTGTCGGGTTGCGCGCAGTCTGATTGTCAACATCGGAGAACTCAAAGGGGTGGTCCAACCATGAAACCTATCCTAGTCGTCGGTGCCTCAGTTGGTGGCTCGACTGCCGCTAACACCCTGGCCACAGCCAATATCCCAGTAGTAGTACTCGAGCGCGACCTAAGCTGGGTGAAGCCATGCGGTGGGGCGCTGCCACCAGTTGCCTTTGACGAATTTGATATCCCCCAGTCGCTGATTTCACGCAAAGTCAAGATGGCCCAGATCCATTCGCCATCAGAGCGCACAGCACGCTTCGCGGTAACTGGACTGGAAACACGTGAAGATGACTATGTGGCGATGGCCCGCCGCGAAGATCTCGATCCCTTCTTGCGCCAACGTGCTGTGGACAACGGCGCTGAGCTTATTGAGGGCAAGCTTATTGACCTCAAGTTTGAAACCGATGGCGTAATCGCAACTTATACGGATAAACAGACGACCCAGAAACGTAGCCTGCATGCCGAAGCGGTTATTGGCGCGGATGGCGCCTACTCGACGACGGCCAGGCTGCTGGGGCAGCCCCGATTGCCGTATTGTGTTGCCATCCAGGAGCGGATCCGGTTGTCACCTGACATGATGGATCGGTGGGGAGATACCGCGCATCTGTATCTCGGCAAGGATGTTAGTCCCGATCTCTATGCCTGGGTGTTCCCGAAAGCTGATCACGTCGCTGTTGGCTGTGGAGCGGGACCTGGTAAGACCAAGGAGATGCGCCAGCTACTTGCCAATCTGAAAGAACGTATCGGGGCTGATCTGGCAGATGGTGAGGTTTTTCTGGAGGAAGCCCACGCGCTGCCAATCCATCCCCGCCGCAAGATGGCTTTTGAGCGCGCGATGCTGATTGGTGATGCCGCTGGTCTGGTGGCGGGAACTTCTGGCGAAGGCATCTACTGGGCAATGAAAAGTGGTCAGCAGGCCTCACAAACTCTGATTGATGTCCTCCCGGATGTCTCGGAAAAGGCGCTGAGCCGATATCAGAAGCAGTGGTGGAAAGAATATGGCATGATGTACCGCTTCTTGCGCTGGTTGCAGCGTTGGGGCTATGGGAACCAGCGCCAGATGGAGGTCTTCACCGACATGTGCCTCAACAAAGATGTCCAGCAGCTTACCTTTGAGTCATATATGTACAAGCGGATGGCACCTGTCCCATGGCTCTCTCAGCTGCGCATGACTGGCGACATCATTGTGTCTCAGGTACGGCACTATATGCCTGGGGGCCTGCGAAACTAATGCAGTTGTTTATGTACATATTCCCGATTGTCTATGCGATTCTCTTGTGGTGGTTCTCCACCGGGCTGATTCTGTCGCTATATGGCCGTTCGCGTAAATTGATGCGGCTGGGTTTCGGCCTGGGAACGCTTCTTACTGGTTTCGCCGTCACCGGCTTGATCGCAACCCGCGACCAGACACAAACCCTTGATGTTTACTTCGCCGTGACCTGCGGCGTGACGATCTGGGGTTGGCAGATGGCGAGCTACTATTTAGGCTTCGTCACCGGGCCCCGGCCAAAGCCGGCCGCTGACACCCGTTCAGATGACGATATGTCCGGGTTTGGTTTCGGGAGACGTTTTCGTCTGGCACTGCAATTCAGCCTGTACCACGAGATTCTGGTCCTGGTGGTTGCCGGGTTGCTGACTGTACTGATGTGGTCACATGCCAATCTCTGGGGGTTGTGGATCTATCTGGTACTCTGGCTGATGCACACTAGCGCCAAGCTGAATGTGTTTCTAGGGGTACGCAACTTCCGCATCGAGCTTCTGCCGCGTCAATTACACTATCTGGGTAACTTGCTGGGCAAGCAGAGCAGTAACCCTCTATTTCCCGTGTCGGTGATGGTCGCCTCGACTGCGCTGCTTGGATTAGTTTATCAAGGTACCCTGCCGTCAACCGATGCTGCCCAGACGACTGGCTTTTTTCTCCTCGCGACAATGATCACTTTGGGGTTGCTGGAACACTGGTTCCTCATGCTTCCTTTGCCCGCCAATATCTGGGGGTTGGCCATCCACCATGTTCCGCTGCCCGTTGAGCACAACAACGATGTAAGCACCACAGTGGACTCAACCAACAAGGAAGTCATCAAGGGGCCGGTACCATGAGGACTGAGGTAATAGCCAGGCCAGCAAACTCATACGATCGGGTTGACGAGGCTGCCAGCGACAAGCAAACACGCACTATCCAGCTTGATCATGGACCGCTCGTTTTTGATGTGTGGGGATCACTGGAACATCGGTCGACAGACGAACTACCGCTTCTATTGATTCATGGCTGGGGAGGCACCGGTAGCTATTGGGAAAGCACCGCCGCGACGCTGTCCAAGTCAGTGCCGGTGATTGTGCCAGACTTGCCGGGTACTGGCCGGTCCCAGCCGGTCGCAATGGCCCAGAATATGTTCGATCAGGTTCGTTCCCTGGAAGCCTTGTTGGACACTCTGCAGGTCGAAAAGATTCAGGTGGTCGGTCACTCAATGGGGAGCGCCATGGCGCTGCTTCTGGCGGACTCTCAGAGAGGGCGTGTCCAACGCCTGGTGCTGACTGCGCTGAGTTTCTTTGTCACGGAATTTGAAAAGCAGATCTATCGTACAGTGATGCGTGTCTTCAGGTTTTCCATGGCGTTTCGTCCCCAATGGCTGGCCTCGGTTCCTGGTATGGCGCAGCTAATGGCACACCGCTACTTCTATCGCGTACCGGATGATCCAGCGCTTCTGAAACAGGGACTCGTAGACTATCTACAGCTTGATGCCGGCACCGCGGCTGCCTGTGCTGATGATGCGCCAGCCAAGGCTATTCCGGAGGCTGGTAGCCGCCTTCAGATCCCCACCCTTCTGGTGGCCTGTCGGCAGGACCGGGTCATGCCGCCACATAACGTCGACTACACCGCCAATATCATCCCGGATTGTGAAGTGGTCTGGATTGATGAATGCGGGCATATGCCCATGCTCGAAAAGCCGCATGCCTATTTAGCCATTTTACGTGACTTTTTGCAGTTATGAACTATAGGTTATTGCGTTATTTTAGTGGGAAAAGGTACCAGCCATGGACTCACGGTATACACAGGCGCAACTGACAAAACGCAATAGTACCAAATGGACCCTCGTTCAAGCGGTTCTGGCCCCATTGCAGTTCCTGGCCTTCGTTATTAGCCTGGCCGTGATTATTCGTTACCTGATCACCGGCGACGGATATGCGGTTGCCAACGCGAGTGTGCTCATTAAGATCGGGTTGCTCTGGCTCATTACCGTGACAGGCATGTTCTGGGAGAAGGCCGTCTACGACAAGTGGTTCCTGGCGCCCCAATTCTTCTGGGAGGATGCCTTCAACGCAGTGGCAATGTTCTTGCACAATCTGTATTTTGTTGCCCACTTTCTCGGCTGGTCCGAGCAGTCGATTATGACGCTCATGCTGGTGGCATATATTAGCTATCTGGTGAATTTTGCACAGTTCTTCATTCGGGGCCTTCAAGCCCGACAGCAACGCTTGAACGCCCCAACAGCAGTATCGTAGTGGAGTAGACCGTGAATACCCAGGCGATCGTCATTACTGAACCAGGTCAAGTTGCGCTGCAACAGGTAGCGCTGCGCACGCCTGGCCCGAATGACGTAGTGATCCAGACCGCCTATACGTCGATCAGCGCTGGTACTGAACGGATGTTGCTCAACGGCCAGATGCCTCATCCGATGCTGCAATTGCCCGTTGTTCCTGGCTACGAGACGGTGGGGCGAGTGATTGATGTGGGTGATGCTGTCTCCGCCGAATGGAAAGACCGCTGGGTCTATGTGGGTGGCGCTCTGTGCTATGACGGGATCAATGGTGCCTGGGGAGGCCAGGCAGCGATGTTGTTCACGGATGTAAGTCGCGTGGTGCCATTGGACAATCTATCCCCGCGCCTGGGGGTGCTCCTGGCTCTGACCGCAACCGCGCTTCACGGTATCGACTTGCTCCAACCAACCCATAGTGACCGGGTTCTGGTATTGGGGCAGGGGCCAGTTGGTCAATTGGCTGCACGCCTTGCTCGCAGGCGCGATTCCTGGGTAGCGGTGGCGGATCGTGAGGACGCGCGGTTACGCTACGCGGAAGGTGATGTCGTCGTCAATGCTGGGCACAACGCGCTGGTTGACGCGATTGATCAGCCAGTGTCTGCGAT
Organism: Chloroflexota bacterium; assembly: GCA_010092845.1. Lineage (GTDB taxonomy): Bacteria > Chloroflexota > Anaerolineae > Aggregatilineales > J027 > J027. Next base: position 19,029 of record JAADYW010000057.1, on the reverse strand, counting down.
TGTTGAAGCCAGCGGATCTATGGCGGCCCTGACGTCTGCTTTGCCATTGCTGGCCGATGGCGGAACCATCTTGCTCTTGGGATACTACGAGAACCTGGATCTACCCTATATGCCATTGTTCCTCAAAGAGGCGCGGTTGCTAACTGCCAGGGAATGGGCTCCCGATGATCTGGTTCGTAGCCGCGACATGATAGCGGAGGGTACGCTTCCGGTTGAAAGTCTGTTAACACATGATATCCCTGCTCACGATGCTGCAAAAGCCTATGATATTGCACTGAATGACTTAAATTGCCTGAAGCTCGTTCTCGATTGGCAGACTACATAACTGAGTATGGACGAGAGTAGGAAACCCAATGACAGCTAGAATGCTCGCTATTTACGGCAAAGGAGGGATCGGGAAGAGCTTTATTACGTCCAACCTGACCGCGCGGCTGGCCCTCGATGGCTACCGGGTGCTGCAGCTTGGCTGCGACCCCAAACATGACTCCTGCAACACGGTTTTTGGTGGCCATTCGCTGCCCACCCTCGGTGATGTCTGGCGCGCGCACAAATCGCAGGGCACCGAGGCAACGCTCAGCGTCAGCGATGTCATCTTCCGCAACGAGCTCGCGCCGGGTGTGCCAATCTTCGGTTGTGAGATCGGTGGACCTGAAGTTGGCCGTGGATGCGGCGGACAGGGCATCTCGCATGGCTTCAAAGTGCTGGAGCGCCTCGGCATGCATCGTTGGCAACTAGACTATATCGTAATGGACTTCTTGGGCGATGTGGTTTGTGGTGGTTTTGCAACACCTCTTGCCCGCTCCCTCGCCGAAAGAGTTATTATCGTCGTTGGTCACGATCGTCAATCACTGTATGCAGCGAATAACATCGCAGAAGCTGCCCGTTATTTCCAGTCAATGGGGGGAACTACGCAGATTCTCGGCCTAATCGTCAACCGGGATGATGGCAGCGATACTGCGGATCTTTTCGCTGAAGCAACAGGCCTTCCTATTTTGACGCGGGTTCCACTGAGTCACCGCGTCCGTGTATTGGCAGATGCCTGCCGCCTATCGTTTGAAATCGAATCATTTAATCATATTTTTGCTGAGCTTGCTGGGCATATTGCGCATGACAATATTCCGGCATGTACGGATTACCGTCCATTGGACTACGATGAGTTTCTGGCTGTCTTTGATGCGCAGCAACCGCCAGGAACCCCGCCAGCGGCGACGGCGGCAGATCTCTTTGCAGATGCTGTGCCTGACCGCTCTCTTGGTGTGGCGGTGGAGTCGTTGATCTCGGCTCCCCAACGGGCTCAGGTGATTGATCCATTGCATCGGCAGGTTCAAGAAACCATGGAAGCAATCGGCCTGCATGTAACTGCATTGGACGATAATCATGAGGACGGCATTGTCGTCACGGCTGGTCCAACTGAGATCCTCTTTGGCCAGCCAACTGAACTCAATGCGAAGGCCGCATTCCTGGCGGCGTTATTCCGCACTGGACAGGTGTTTTCGCACGTTGATGTGCGCCATGTTGACGCACCATCTTATCACTGATGGAGCGGGTACATGGTAGACGTGAATCGAGAGAAATTGCTTATTGAAGCGGATGAGAACCTCGCGGGCTTCCGAGGCCGTTTACGGTAATCACGCCGTCGTGTTCGCTAAAACATGTCATCAAATAGATTGGAGAAAGCCATGTTCTTTGAGGATGTGCCAATTACCGCAATTGCAATATGCTATGGGCCACTACTCATAACAGTGCTTGGATTTATTGTGTTCGCTGCTCTTACAGATGCTGATGCCCGTCGTACCTACTTGCGGCGCCTGGGTAAGACCAGCGCTGTAGATCGGCCGATTCTTGCTGAGACCCCTGCGGGTGCTGAGGTGCTCATACGTCCGCGCCGTCCGGCGGCCCCCGCGGTTGAGGCGCCCAAGGCAGCCGCAAAGGTCAGCAGCGGCGAAGCTGAGATGGTCGCCGAAGCACCCGCCCCTGCTGTGCCTGCGGTCGAGGACGATCTTAAGTTGATCGTTGGTATTGGTCCCAAGATCGAAGAAGCCCTGAAGGCCAGTGGAATCACTACCTTCGCCCAGATCGCGAATATGACCAGCGAAGAACTGACCCACATCGTCAAAGATGAGCACAATGTGCGCATGGTTGGTGATGGTGAGACCTGGGTGAAGCAGGCTCAGTTTCTGGTTGCAGACGATGTGGAAGGCCTACAGGCCTATCAGGATTCCCTCTCCGGCGGCCAGGAAACCGAATAGCGGTCTCCTGCCCCGTCGTGGAATGTGGACTTAACGTGAGAGCACAACTGCCACCTGGAAAAGGCAAGAAATAGGGTGAATGATTGATGACTTCGGACATCATGTCGACAGCGCAGCCTGAAGGAAGATCCTGCCAACTGCACCCGCAGTCTATGTGCCCTGCTTTTGGGGCGTTGCGGGTGCTGGCAAGAATCGAGGGCTCGCATCCTGTTTTGGCCAGTGATACCGGGTGCCTATATGGTCTGACATTTGTGACCCACTTCTACGGCGCACGTAAGTCGATCCTTGCCGCCCATCTGGGTACCGATGAGCTGATGGGTGGTGAAGTGATTGAGTCTACTCGGGCCGCGATCGAAGAGGCGGCTAAGGAACCTGGATGTGCGTTGGTACCTGTTATCTCGCTCTGCGTAGCTGAAACAGGCGGCTTGGCCGAAGAGATGTTGCCCCAGCGTGCCGGTAATGCTGATGTCGTGCTGGTGCGCGTGCCTGCGTATGCGATCCATTCGCATCCTGAGACAAAGGATGTAGCACTCAGTGCGTTGTTGCGACGTTTAAGCCACACGGAGTCAGTGCGGAGAGACAGAACACTGGCCCTGCTGGGTGAGGTTTTCCCGGCCGATCCTTTGGCTATTGATGGTTTGCTGCGTAGGATGGGCGTTGAGGAGACAGTCACGCTGCCCGGTCGTTCGTTGGATGATCTGCAGCGTGCAGCTAGCTTCGCCGCGCTGGCGCCTTTGCATCCCTTTTACAGTGATACTGTCGCTTTCTTCCGAGAATGGGATATTCCCGTTGTTGGTGGGGCACCGGTCGGTATCTCGGGGACCTATGCCTGGCTGCAGTCGATCGGGTCGTTATTGCAGTTGGACCCGGTTGTGGTCACTCAGGTGGCTGAGGAAGAGCGTGAGCGATCACAGGCCGTGGTCAACGCCCAGCCGCTCTCGGCGCGCATTCTAGTGACAGGTTATGAAGGCAACGAGCTGGCTTATGCCCGCATGCTCGTTGAGGCGGGAGCTGAAGTCCCTTATGTCTCCACCTCGATTGGCGCCGACCCACTGGTGTTGCCGGATGAGACCTGGCTACGTAGCCGGGGGACACAGGAGATTGTCTATCGCAAATCATTGGAAGATGATATTGCGGCGCTGGACAAATACTCGCCTGATCTCGTGCTAGGCACCACGCCCTTCTGTGCGGCCGCCAAAGAGCGCGGCATCCCGGCGATGTATTTCACCAACCAGCTCTCGGCGCGACCTTTCTTCTTGAGCGGTGGGATGGCTGCTACCCTGGCCTTTATCCAGCAGACATTGGACGGTAAACCCCGCTACGAGTGGATGCAGGCGTTCTTCACGGAGGCGACTGATGCCTAGTATTGTCCGTGATATGCCTGAAACCAGTAGCTATTGGGCCGCCATATGGACGCTCGGTACGTTACCGGATGTGCACGTGATCTGCGACGCGCCGATTGGTTGTTTCAACCTGGCCGCTACGGCTGTGCCAGACTACACCGATGCCATCCCGCATATCGAAAATATCACCCCTTCTGTAATCCGCGAGACTGAGGTCAACACCACCGGGACCGGACCGGCAGTCAAACGAGTATTTCAGGATCTGCGTGATGAAGGTCTGCTAGACAACAAGCACCTCATCGTCGTCTCAACGGCTGAAAGTGAGATGATCGGCTCGGACCTGACCGATCTGGTAACGCAGTTGCAGCCTGGTGCGCGTTTCTTCCATAGCGAATCACTCACCGAGGATGAGTGGACAGGCCGGGATCGCATCCTCGCTTGGCTCTGGGATAACTATGGTGCTGAAAATGCCGCGCGCATGGCTGTGGAGCCTGGAGTGGTCAATATCATCGGGCCGACTTACGGATGCTTCAATTCGGCGTCGGATCTGCATGAGGTATGCCGCCTCATCGAGGGGGCAGGTGGCAGGGTGAATATGGTTTTCCCCTTCGAGGCTCGGCTCTCTGAAATCGCAGAGCTTGCCTGTGCTCAGGTCAATGTTGTTCTCTACAAGGAATTTGGCCAGACACTGGCTGAGTCATTGGGCCGCCCGTGGATTCATGCGCCAATTGGAATGCGTGATACCACTGCGTTTGTACGTCAACTGGGTCATTGGTTGGGAACGACTGAAGAGGCCGAAGCGTTCATCCAGCACGAGAAACAAACCACCTTACAGGCTGTGTGGGATCTCTGGCGGGGTCCCCAAGGGGATTGGTTTGCTTCACTGAGCGTCGGAATCGTCGCGACGGGGACCTATGTTGATGGCCTGAGTGCCTATCTTGGTGAAGAACTGGGATTGTCGATTGCTTTTACAGTGTCGCGCCCGCGGCGTTCGGCTGAGATCGAAACTGAGGCGCTCCGTGCTCTCCTGCACGCACGACCGCCAAACTTAGTATATGGATCAATGAATGAGAAGATCTATTTAAGCGAAGGGGGCGCGCGACAGGCAAGCTTCATCCCAGCAGCGTTCCCTGGGCCGATCGTCCGCCGTTCCGTAGGAACTCCGTTTATGGGCTATCGTGGCGCAGTGTATCTTATTCAGGATATTGTTAATCGCTTGTATGAAGCCCTGTACAATGTCTTGCCACTGGATTCCGCCTACGCACCTTCTGGCGTGCCAATACCAGCCCCTTCTGTCGGTGCTAAGCGCGGTAACCTACCCTGGACATCCGAAGCCAAAGCGATTCTTGATGAGGCCCTGGAGAATCTGCCTTATCTCGCACGTATTTCCGCAAGTCGTGAGCTACAGATGCGGGTCGAGGCCGTTGCGCAGCAGCGAGGATTCTCGGAAGTTACTCCTGAAGTGGCTTCTCAAGTACTTGTATCACAAGGGAAGTGAGACTTAGTTATGAAGACAGCAACGAATCCCTTCGCATGGCTACTGGAGTTCCTGGCGAGGCCTCTGCAGAGCCTGCTATCAGCGATCAAGGCCTACTTTGAAGCCCGACCATCCGCCAGTTGGTGGGTTCGCGTATTGCGGCTTGGCCTGATCCAGTTTGGGGTTGGGCTGTCTCTAGCGCCGATCTCCGGCACGCTGAATCGCGTGTTGATCACCGATCTGGAGATTCCGGCAGTTGCTGTGGGTGTGCTTATTGCACTGCATTATTTTGTTTCTCCAATACGTGTGATGGTTGGCTATCGCTCAGACATAGCGCGCTCAACTGGCAGATGGCGAACCCCCTATATCGTACTGGGTGTGATGCTGACTTTTGGTGGACTTGCCTGTGCGCCCTTTGCGCTGATTCTGCTGAGTGGCGACGGCAATATCACGTTCTGGCCCGCGATGTTCATCTGTATGCTAATCTTCATGGCCTATGGGGTTGGCATTAACATACTAGAGACGGTCTATCTTGCGATGGTGAGCGATATAACCCCACCTGAAGAACGGGGTAAGGTGATCACTGTTCTCTGGGTGATGCTGATTCTGGGTACGGTGGTCAGTGCTGTGATCGTTAGCGCTTTGTTGGTCGATTACTCGCACCAGCTCTTGATTCAGGTGATGCAGTCATCGGCGGTCATCTTCGTTATCCTGACAGTCATTGCGTTATGGGGCCAAGAGCGCTTGCGCCCAGACGGTTCGATCATATCGCGCACGGACGCGGTAAGGGTTCGCCTCTCCCTGCGTGAGTCATTGCAGCGCTTGGCTGAGCAGGACATCCTCAAAGCGCTGTTTGTGATGATCTTCATCGCCACGATGGCCTTTGCTACTCATGATGTTCTGCTTGAACCTTATGGCGGCCAAGTTCTGGGGATGAGTGTGTCTGAGACGATGTCCTTGACCGCGCTGTGGGGCGTTATGACCATAGGCGGTGTCGGTTCGGCGGGTTGGTTATTATGGCGTAAGCAGCCACCTGTGCTGCTGATTGGTGTCGGTTGTGTTGTTGGTCTATTTGGTTTTGGTATGATCAGTTTTGCCAGCCACGTGGAGATGGTAGATCCATTCCGTATCGGTGTTGCGATGATAAGTCTGGGCCGGGGGATCTTCCTGGTGGGAAGTGTGATCTTGGTAATGTCGCTAACTGACATCAGCCACGCTGGATTGTTTCTGGGTTTGTGGGGTATTGTACAGGCAATGGCGCAGGGTATTGGTGTTATTGGGGGTGGTCTGCTACGCGACCTGGCGCAGTTTTTCACAGGTGATGTCGCGCTGGGCTACACCGCTGTCTATGTTACGTCGTTGTCCCTACTACTGCTAGTAGCCTTATTACTTGCGTTTCGGTTTGGTAAACGTTTGCATGTTGAAGATATTCGGATGCCCTGGGCTGGGATGGAAGAGATCCCAGCAGATCAGCTTGCATTTTGATCACTGTGTTTAAGAAGATGGAGGCATGATGTCACTTTCATTCCGTATAATTCTCTTGGGAATCGCAATTGTCGCACTGGTGGGTTGCAATCAGTACTCCTTCGGTAGCGGCGAGTCGAGTGTCGAATCAGTTGATCAATCAACGGTGGTACGCGAACTCCAGTATTTTGACAATAACACTGAAGGGCCTCTATATGAGGTGTCGTTGACGGTTCCGGATGGCTGGGTTGGGGAGTTTGAGATTCTTGACCGCGGCAATTCGCTTGTGTTCCGGTATCTCAAAGATGAAGATACTAAGACCGGTGCGCCGATTTTCTATCTTGAGGCGCTCTCCAATGCCCAGTATTGGGAACAGATTGGTAGCTACCCTGGTCAATACGTCAATATCGCCAACACGGCTGATACTTACTTCATCTACCATCTGCCGATCGATCCCTTCTACTCTGGCCTGGATGAAGACGAGTATGAGGAACTAGCCGACCAGGTGCCAGATGTAATCGGGTCATTTGAAGCGGTTCGCGTGGATGATTAACGCGCCTCACTAACGACGAATCTGGCGCTTGGCGTGCATATATGCCTGCTGTTTCTACAAGGAGTTGAAAAAATGATGTTCAAAGAATTTGTGGAGATTGTGCTAGACCCCACCTTTCTCGCCATGTTCGGCTTGGTCTTGCTACCGTTCTTGCCGTTGCTGCTCAGCATCTGGAAAACCTGGCAAGAAAACGGCGAAAAGTTGGATCTGGAGTAGCATCGCTACATCCGGCTCCGCAGGGACACAGCATGCCTCATTGTGCCCAGCGGTGATTAAGCTAAATACCTGCTCACGTGCGATATGGACCTCATCCTATCCTCGTTGTCCTATCCAGTCGCAGTGGGCAGCTTATTGTCTCGTTACAAGAATACCCATGTAGAAAGAAATAGTATCATGTCTGGAAAGCAGCATGATCATGGCAACTCGGTGTTGAAGGCGGTGCTGGGTCTAAGTATTGCTGCCGGGGGAGGCTGGATCATCTACACTCGGTTGAAGTCAGGCAAAACACAGCCGTTGCCCCAAGCCATTGGATCTGAGCGCTCGCAATTCGATACACCAGCGGGAAGAGTTAGTTACTATGTTGAATCCACCACCCCAGGAACCCCTCTACTCCTGATCCACAGTATTAATGCAGCCCCCAGTGCTTATGAGGTCCAGCCGCTTTTTCAGCACTTTCGGCAGAGTCGACCCGTCTACGCGCCGGATTTGCCGGGGTTTGGGCTTTCAGAACGGCGTGATCAACGCTACTCGCCTGAGCTATATGCGGACACGATTGCCGCTCTGATTCGCGAGGAGATCGGTCAAGCGGTGGACGTGGTGGCCCTATCGCTGGGTTGTGAGTTTGTTGCTCGCGCTGCTCTCCAGCATCCTGACTGGTTTAGATCTTTGGTCTTCATTTCACCAACAGGCTTCAATGCATCAGATGTGGATATCCCTGAAGAGGCACTGTACCGGATTTTCAGTTTCCCGCTCTGGAGCCAACCCTTCTTTGATCTACTGATTACCCGGCCAAGTATTCGCTTCTTCTTAAACAAGAGTTTTGTCGGAGAGGTCCCCACCGAATTCGTTGAATATGCCTACGCAACAGCGCATCAACCTGGCGCCCGCTATGCACCCCTGTACTTCGTTTCCGGACAACTATTCACGACTGGGGTGCGCCAATCGATTTACAGCAAGTTAGATGTTCCTACCTTGGTCCTCTATGACAAGGATCCTAATGTAACTTTCGACAAGTTGCCGGATTTGCTCAAGGAAAACCCGCGCTGGCAAGCTGTACGGATCAGTCCATCACTGGGGTTGCCGCATTGGGAGAAGCTGGAGGAGACTACGACCGCGTTGGACACGTTCTGGGGATCTGTTTCCTGAAGCGCACGTGACCGATAGCTCGGGAAAGAAGGGAGGGAAGGCAAGGCAATGCTACGTTCGGCATTACCTTACCCCATTTTTTGCCACTAGCCTTGCGTGGCCAGCATAATGAAGATCCAAATCCAGACAACGACAGTAGCACCGATAGGAATTACCCAATTAGCGGTTTCAGGCTTCATGTTTTTTGACCTCCAAAATAGCTTCTCTGAAACAGGATACGTATCCACTAGTATACGAGCATAGTAGGTCTATCGTCCAGTAATCCGAAATGCTTATAAAGTGCTTTTAGCAGGCAATAGCGCCAGGTAGGCGCCGATGCTCTGCTGCACTCTTTTTGGAGCGATTGCCGCAAATCGCCACAGAAGTGACCAGAAAAACGGATACCGGTAACGATAGAGGCTTCGGGCAACGGCAGTGCGGCGTTTGAGGAGCTGTCCCAATTGATGGTTCAGCAAGCGGTCTCGATAGTCGGTGAATGTGAAATCACCGCTTGCAAAGGCATCACGGATGGCCTCGACAACGATTGTGCCGTATTGCATGCCATACGAGATCCCTTCGGCAAACAAAGGATCAACGCCGGCCGCGTCGCCGGCCAGCAGAACATGAGGGCGGGAGAACTCAGCGTCAGGATTGAACCAGCGGACCGGATGGCCCTGCAGCGGCACTTCGTCCAGGTCAACGGAGCGGTCTTCAAGCCGCCCCAGTAACGCTCGCTTGAGGTTACCGCGTTTCTGCTGGTCTTGTTCTGGCGCGATACGGCTATCGAAGATGCCGTAGTTCATACAAGCCTGCCCACCCACGAAGCAGGGGAAATCCCACATGTAGCCCTGAACACCCTGCTGAACACACGAGAAGTCGAAGATAGCAGTATGCTCTTGCCACGTGCGAGAGTCTTTCGGATTGATACGGTTCAACACCCGTAGCAGGCGCGCCACGCCGACGGTGCTGAACAACTGCAGTTTGCGCCGAACCGTACTATTCGCGCCGTCGGCTGCTACAACAACCTGTGCACTATAGCGCGACCGGCTGGTAGTGATGTCAATGCCGTCATCCGCCGGGCGGATATCAACGACGCGCTCATTGGCGTGTATTGGTATCCCCCGCTCGGCGACAGCCTGGGCAATGGCTGCATCGAACTCGGCCCTTTCTACAATACGCATCGCATTTGGATGGGACACTGCGAAGCGCAACGCGCCAAGCTGAAAGATGACCCGATTTACGACGAAAGCTGAGATATTGAGATCAAGCCCCAACTGTTGCAGCAAATCTTCACCGTGGACGGTAAGGCCACCGCCACACAGCTTGGGGCGAGGGTATTCTTTGGCTTCCAGGACGACTGTATCTGCTGCCAGCTCAGGGGCACGTGCTGCGAGTTGCAGAGCGGTGGCAAGCCCTGCCGGCCCTCCTCCTACGATGACAATCTTGTGCCGGTTAGTATCAGTCACTTCAACTCACCAGCTTCCTCGCGTGACCTTCAACGTGAAGCGCCGCGTTACAACTTGCTTTTCATTCAAGTCTGACCATAGACTCGTCGCGTAGTCGCGTAGCTCGTGCAGAATGGTGTCGAAAAGATGCTCCGGGATAATCCAGCTTTCGGCATCGATCCGTTTTTCTACGGCCAGCAGGCGTTCTTCCGGGCTGACATATGTCGTCCATTCGGCGGCGATGTGCTCGGTAATTTCCGTGCCACCGAGTTCTTCCAGGGTTTGCTGAATCGGTACCCCGGCTGAGGGTGGCAACAAGTCGGGCGCGTGCTTAATTGCCAGGACCCGCAGATGATCGCGCAGTAGCCCCACAACGGATTGCGGGTCTATCCAGTCATTACCCTGAACAAACACCCCATTTGCAGCCAGCACGCGGGCGATTTCCTCCAACACGCGCCGTGGATCCTTTGTCAGATGCAATACATGGACCGCCATTACGGCATCAAAGCCACTGTCGCGAAAAGGCATATGGTGCATATCGGACCGGAGCAGGGTGATATTGCCGGTTGTGCCTGATTGCCGGTTGAGGCTGGTTTCATTGAGCATCTTCATCGAGATATCGAAACCGGTAACTTTGCAGCCAGCGGCGGCAATGGGATAGGCAATCCTGCCGGTACCTACACCGATCTCAAGCACCTGCTTACCTGGCCCGACCTGCTGAGCAATAGTTTCCCCAATCTGACGCGACACTTCGGGTGGATGGGCACGTTGACGATTGTAAAGACGTGCCACGCGGTCGTCGAACGAAAAATCTGCCGTCATGTCGTTGGGCCAATCTCCATGGCCCCACGGCGCACACAGGGGAGCAGGTGGGCATATGCGGTTGAGAAGGTGTCACGCCGTGAACGAGGCGAGCCAGCGGAATCTAAATTACCGATGAAGATACGGCTGAAGGTGACGACAGGTGAATGAGATTCCCAACCTGCAACCGGCTCGGAGAGTGCCGAGCGCAGTGTCTTGGACACTGCGCTTTGGTTTCGCAAAAAGATCGCGATTACTCGTTTCATGCTGATACCTTGGTTGGCTATGATGACAGCGTCAGCTCTTGGTATCGCTACTTGTGCGCTGGTTGACTCACAATCGTGCCTGCCGGCGTGTTTCGTTGTCTATCCGGATGTGCCAGCACGATGTCGAGGGCTGGATCATTAGGCACTAGCGCCTTGCGGGTCGCAAACCAGATAAACAGAGCGAACCAGAAGCCACCGAAACCAAGTATCAGGGAGATGTCCCACCATTCGATTTCCAGATCCGGTGAGAAGACCGGCATTACCGTCCAGTACATCTCAATCACGCGCAGGAACAGGATTAGCCCCGCAATAGCTGCCAGAACACCCCGCATCCGCTTCAAGCCTGGGACAAGCAACAGGAGGAAGGGGATGAAGTGGAAGAGCACCATCACTGTGGCAAAGCCTTCCCAATCGCCGGTTGTCCGCTGCACATACCAGTTCACCTTGTCTGGGATGTTGCCCGACCACATAACGATGTACTGGATAAAGCTCAGATACACCCAGACCAAGAAGGCAACCAGCAATAGACTGCCGATATCGCCGACGGCACGCGGCGAAGCGATACGCACGAGCGGCTCTTCGTTCCAGAACAGTGCCAGCATCAGGATAATGAAGGCCATCGCTGCGAGAGCACCCTGGCTGATTGCTAGCCAACCGTAAATGCTGGAGAAGGATTCATAGTTGAGAGACAACGACCAGTCGAAAGCCGCAAATGTGGCGCTAAGGAAGAAAAGGATAATCCCTGCAATGCTGAGGGACTTGATCCGGCGTGTCCGCCTTTCATCAGGATCATCGTCGTTGGCGTAGGACCATTCTGTCAATGTGAAAGCCAGGGCGATCCAAATCGCGAAGTAGAGGATCGTGCGCAACGCGAAGAACCCCTGTGTCAGGTAGATCTCTTTGCCATCTTCTAGCTCAACCCCATCGGCTGCCCAGGGGAAGATCTCTTCCTGGCTCACCAGTAGGGGGATCGATAGAAGAGCCAGAAGTGGCAGTGTTCGCGCGCCGGCCCCGGCTAGTCTTCGGATTGCAAAACTCCACCGCGCATCGAACACGTTGGAGAGCAGCAGCAGCGCCAGGCAGCCGAGTGCTAACTGGAGCCAGAAGAGGAATGCAAACATGTAGACCTGATAAAAATGATCTGAGTCGGAGGCGGCACCAATTAGTCCTATTATTACGCCGAAAACCGCGACGGCGAGAGCAACGATCTGAATGATACTAAAATTAAGGGTATTTGTTTCTCTCTGGCTCATAATCCTATTTCCCTATGTTGATATTCTTTCGCGCGAAATCAGTAGGGGCGAGACACGGGATGCAATGCAAATGCTGAAAAACAAGAACAAAATAGATGCCGACTTGCCTGGTGCCTTAGGCGTTGGTTGTGTAGATATGCACTACAGACACGCCGATTGTCGACAAGCACACGGTCTTTGGTAACACTACTGTATTTGGGGCCTACCCGCAAAGTCGAATAGCATGCGATGTGCATGATATTCGTCATTTATGGTATGATGATGCGCATTTAGGGCATGTTAGGCGTTATACTCCGGACGGATTGTGGGAATGTACAGTGCCCCCAATAGGTTGGCAGCCTATACTGGGAGTAAGCCCCTCGAGAATAGATCTATGCTGAACGGAATCTACTTATGATTTCCTCTCCACTGGGCACACCTCATCTTCACAATCTTACAGACGACACGTAAATCTATTACGAACGCCACTACCACTAATCTAGTGTGGCTCGTATTCTTAACCCTATGGTCAATGTCGTATTGACTCAGAAATACGTAGATTTGCTAATCTTGTTCGCCTCAGATTATTTGTTTTTGGGGTTCTCGCCGGCTAGTTGGCCCTTTAGTTTGATTGCGGGCATTCTCCTCTGGTAGTCTCGGTTCTTAACTGTGGTGTGCGGTATTTTCGGGTCAGTGTTTTCCAGCGCGCCAGATAAGGCGCTACATACCATCGAAACATGACGGTCTAATCATTCAGATTGCTGTACTGACTAAGTATCTTATTGGAAAGCTGATGACGAAGAATTTTTTTCAACAGGTCGCTCTATTTGTACTGCAACTTATGATCACGATATTGGTGATCTTGACCACGCTGTTTTTCTTGCAGCGTTTGTCGGGTGATCCAGCAGCAGTTCTGGCGGGGCATAGTTCGTCTCCAGAAGTGCTCGAAGCCGTTCGCGAAGATATGGGCCTCAACGAGCCATTGCACGTGCAATATGCAGTCTTTATGAAACAGGCTTTGATGCTGGATTTCGGCGAATCGACGCGCTTCCAACAGCCAGCCCTGGACATGGTTCTGGATCGCTTCCCCAATACGCTCATGCTTGCTTTCGGTGCACTGGGACTCGCTGTGCTGGTGGGTATTCCTCTGGGAACTTACTCAGCTGTCCGTCACCGCCAGATGGATGGTATGGTTGTGAATCTTCTGGCGGGCATCATGCAATCGCTACCCAGCTTCTGGTTGGGTCTGGTTTTGTTGTTAATCTTCTCGATTCGGCTAAAATGGGTAGGTAGCGTCGCTAATCTAGAGGACGACTTTCTGAAACGTATGGCGCTGCCGACAATTACACTCTCCGTGTTCTATATGGCACGCCTGATTCGGTTGGTGCGCAGCGGTCTGATTGAGGAAATGTCGGAGCAGTATATTCTTACGGCGCGCGCCAAAGGCCTCAGATCGCGCACAGTATGGTTCGTACATGCTTTCAAGAACGCCCTTATTCCGGTAGTTGCTTTTATCACACTTGATCTATCATTGCTTATTGGTGGATCGGTTATTGTTGAAAGTCTTTTCTCCTATAGTGGTGTTGGAGACTTGATGGTAAATGCGATTTTCAACCGCGACTATGCCATTGTTCAGGCTGGCGTGTTTGTTATTAGTATCCTGGTCGTATTGATCAATTCATTTTCGAATTACCTGTATCAGGCGATCGATCCGCGAGTTGGCATTTAGGTAGGTACTTATGAGTACGCAATCTATGTCCGGTACGACGACGCTTTTTCCCGTCTATGGCAAGGCGCGTAGTTTCGGAATCCCCAAAGATTGGCAGTCCTTCTGGCGTTTTCTGCGCCGCTATGGTGGTGGGGTGTTGGCCACCCTGGTCCTATTGGTAATCATTTTTTCGATCACATTTGCTGATCGCCTGACACCACATGATCCTATCCAGATGGATCTACGCAATCGCTTTGCGCCACCAGTCTGGTCTGATGGCGGCACCATGTCGCACCCATTAGGGACTGATAACCTCGGTCGTGATGTCCTGGCCCGTACACTCTATGGGGGGCGTGTATCGTTGCGCGTTGCCTTAACCGCCAGTACGATCTCGACGGTGGTAGGCTTGCTTCTGGGCCTGGTTAGCGGATATTTGGGCGGGATCGTTGACCGGGTGATCGCGTTGATCACTAATATCTGGGTGTCCTTTCCCTTTCTTGTGCTTGCTCTGGCGGTGATCGCCGCGGTTGGTACGTCGATAACCGTCCTCGTTGTTCTGTTATCGTTGGCTGGTTGGGTGTATCCTGCCCGCGTGACACGTGCCCAAACGCTGCGCGTCCGGCAGTACGACTATGTCGATGCGTCGATCGCCCTTGGCGCTTCACCAGCACATATTATCCGACACCACATTGTGCCGAATGTCGCATCCATAAACATCATCTTGTGGACCTTGTCAGTCGGAACACTGATCATCATTGAGAGCAGCCTGAGTTTTATTGGGTTAGGAGTAAGCCCCCCAGACCCGTCGTGGGGAAATATGCTCAGTAGTGGACAGATGTACCTGCAAGATGCGTGGTGGCTTTCGGTCTTCCCCGGGCTAGCCTTAATGCTGACGATTCTGTGTATCAACTCTCTGGGCGATGCCTTGCAGCGAATGAACGACTACCGCCAGCAACTGTGAGGAGGTGGTCCAGAATTTAGTAGTGTTTTTTGCTGACATGAGTTATATCTTTAACGTCGTAGTCAACAATGAAGGAGTGTTTTTTGATGTCCGGCAAAATGAATCGGCGTGACTTTTTGCGGTTAACTGCCGCTACTGCTGGGGCGCTAGCGACTGGCTATACAGGTTATGCGGCTACTTCCCCACAACAGGCCCTGGCCAGTATGGCGCGGCGCCAGAACCTGGCTTCCCATGTTACGATTGGTAACACCAGTATCCAACCTAACCTGAGCCCCTTTTATTTCACATATTTCCAATCCCGCCAGATTTATGACACCTTAATCGAGGTGACGGCTGACGGGCAGCTTATTCCAGGCCTGGCAACAGAATGGAATCGTGTTGACCCTCAGACGCTTGAGATCACGCTCCGAGATGATGTGTTTTTCTCCAATGGTGACCGCTTCACCGCGCGTTCAGTGGCGTACTCGCTCGAGTTCCTGATGACCGTTGGTGTAGAGAATGTGGCGCAGTATGCTATTCCGCTGACCGACCTGGTGCTTTTCCCGCCGCAGTTCTCGCTCTTCAACAACGAGAGTATTGAGATCATCGATGATACACGTATGTTGGTGCGGACGACGCGGCCAGATCCCATTCTGGAGCGACGTTTGTCGCGTTTCTTCATCCTTTCAGAGCAATATATGTCTGACACCGATGGCGATCTGGTAACTCAGGCAGCCGGCACCGGCTACTTCAAGGTGGCCGAGTTCGTTCCAGGAGAGCGCATTGATTTTGAAACCTGGGAAGGGAACTGGCGCGGGGAGTACCCGATACAAACGGCGACCTATGTCCGGGTAGGTGATCTCCGCTCGGCACTCGAAAGCGGTGATATTGATATCGCCCAGAACCTGCCGCCTGATGTCGCCCGTTCAATGGCGGATAGCGGGGATTGGAATGTTAGCTCCAAGCCCTCTTATGCTACCGAGATCGTGAGCATGATCCCCTCCACCCATGAAGCGCTGCAGGATGAGCGGGTGCGGCGTGCGCTCAATCTCGCGATTGACAACGAGGCCTACAACGAGGTGATCCTATCGGGCTTCGGGACGCCGACCACCGGCCAATTGTTGCAGCCGGGTATGGATGGCTACAACCCGGATCTTGAGGGCTTTGGCTACGATCCTGAGGAGGCGATCCGCTTGCTGCGCGAAGCCGGTCATGCAAATTTGGAGCTGAGTATGTTGGCCGCCAACACGATCCGCACCCAGGCAGAAGTTATTGCCAGCTTCCTAGAGTCCGTCGGCGTCAGGATCAATCTGGAAACACCCGACTCGGGTACGGTGATCAGTGAAGTGCGTGGTGGGACTGAGAAGAACCTGATTCTCTGGAATGCTTTCTACACCACGTTGCAGGACTGGTCGCAGGCGATGGTGGGCCTTGTCAATCAAGCCCCAGAATCGCAACGCCACATTGACAGCGATGAATTCTATGCGCTGAACGCCCAGATTAGCATGGCGACCGATAAGGAAACACGCAACGAATTGATCCGCCAGGCCGCTCAGTTGATGCACGATGAGGCGTCGTTGATCTTCCTGTCCTGGGTCGAGACGTTCTATGTCCATTCCAAGGATATCGAATCGGTACCGTTCAACCTGGACAACTCACCACAGATATACGCGATTGAAAAGCAAACCTAAAGGCGGGGCGTTCTAGTCCAGTTGAATATCAGCGGCTTCTGAGTGCCGGTTGCAGTAGTGTGCAGCCGGCACTCATTGTTTTTTCTGTGTTTGCAATTGATTGCGCCGTTGCCTTGGCAGGTACTCCTCTGTGCTTGTCTCCTCCTCCCGCCAGGTATGGCAAGCGCCGATTTAAGAGCGCCTTGACATTTGTTTTAGTTGAGGCTAAAATTAAAATTGTGATGATATAAAACGCAGACCTGGTGAACTCGGATAGAGAGAAAGGACCTGTTGGTGCGCAAATACTTCATACTCCTATTGGCAATGCTCTTCGTTCTGCCCGCCAATGTCTCGGCTCAGGGCGACACGCTGAATATTGTAACAACAACCACTCAGGCGACTGACTTAGCGCGTATCTTGACTGATGGTGTCGAGAATGTAGAGATCACACCATTGATGGGAGCCGGTGTTGACCCGCATCTGTACCTGCCGACATCATCCGATATTGAGGCGATGAACGAAGCCGACATGGTTATCTATAGCGGGCTGCATCTTGAGGGCCAATTTGATGCTGTTTTCGAAGCTCTCGGCGAACAGGACGTTATCGTCTATGCGCTTTCACAGCCTGTAAAAGATGCTGGATTCATCATTGGGGCATTTGATCCCGAGGAGGAAGTGCTCGGTGCAGATGATCCGCATTTCTGGTTCGATCCGCGTAATTGGGAAATCACTGCTCTCGATCTGGCGGAGACCCTGAGTGAGCTTGATCCAGACAACGCAGGGACGTATCTGGCCAATGCCGAAGCCTACGTGGAGCAACTGCAGGTACTCTATGAATGGGCAGATACTGGCATGCGCGCTGTCCCCGGCCAGCAACGCTATCTGGTCACCTCGCACGATGCCTTCCAGTATTTCGGGGCAGCCTTCGGCTGGCGGATGGCAGCGATCCAGGGTATCAGCACCGAAGATGAGGCCGGCGTTGGCGATATTCAAAATACCGTCGATTTTGTTATCACCAATGAGATCCCGGTGCTCTTCGTCGAAAGCAGTATCCCGCCGGATACGATCGAGGCAGTTGTTGAGGCTGTGGAAGCTGATGGTGGAGAGGTGCGTGTGGGTGTGCGTGAACTATACGGAGACGCGATGGGTGAACCGGGTACGTTTGGGGGAACTTATGTCGGCATGCTCGCTACCAACGTCTACACGATCTTGCAGTCTTACCAGTGCGCTGGTGAGGACGTCACGATCCCGCAGTGGCCCGAGGACTTGACACCGGTACCCGACGAGGATCTGCTCAACCCAGATTGTGACGCTTAGTCGAACTCTGTGTCTCCGAAGACAAAGCCGCAAGACGTACGCCAACCAGGAGCAAACCGCCGGTTGGCGTTCTACAATGTAGAAAGTGAAATGCAATGGCAAATCGTTGGAATAGCCATTTAGCCGCTCTGGAGGTCAACGACCTTACGGTCGCTTACAACAGCAGGCCGGCCTTGTGGGACGTTGATCTGGAAGTGCCTGAGGGCATTTTGATGGCGATTGTCGGCCCCAACGGCGCGGGCAAGAGTACACTAATTAAGGCGGCGTTGAACCTGGTCCCACGGGCCGCTGGTACAGTCCGGTTCTTTGGCAAACCGTATGAAAAGACGCGAAGCCTGGTCGGCTATGTCCCTCAGCGCGGCAGTGTAGATTGGGACTTCCCGACATCGGTGATTGATGTTGTCCTGATGGGTCTCTACGGCAACCTTGGCTGGTTCCGTCGTCCGGGTCGCCCGGAACGTGGCCTGGCAATGCATGCCCTCGAACAGGTGGGGATAGCTGAGCTAGCTCAACGCCAGATCAGCCAGCTTTCTGGTGGCCAGCAACAGCGCACCTTCCTGGCGCGTGCCCTGGTCCAGGATGCACAGATCTACTTCATGGATGAGCCCTTTGCAGCAGTTGATGCGGTGACCGAGCGGGCGATCATTGGCATCATGTATGAACTACGCTCCAGGGGCAAAACCGTACTGATCGTGCACCACGACCTGCAGACGGTGGAGGACTATTTCGACTGGGTAGCTTTGCTGAATGTCGAGCTGATTGCCAGCGGTCCGATGGCTGCGACGTTTACCCCTGAGAACCTGCGCAAGACGTATGGTGGGCGTGTGTCTGCACTCAGCAGGAATCCTGCCTTGATTGCGTCTGGAGGTTAGCCAGTGCTGCATTTCTCACCTGAAGACCGACGTATCTGGTTCCTAATCGCCATAATCGCTGTGCTGGCCGGGCTTTTTGTACCATTCAGCCAGGCCGTGCTGGATGTAGAATACGACTATACCCTGCGCGTTGTGGCACTTGGGGGGTCTGTCCTGGGTGTTGTGAGCGGGATTCTGGGCAGTTTCGCTGTCTTGCGGCACCAAAGCCTGATGGGCGACGCGCTCTCGCATGCGGCTTTGCCCGGCGTAGGGATCGCTTTCTTGCTGGCCGGGCGTGATCTGGAAGTGCTGCTCATTGGGGCGGGTATCGCCAGCTGGCCAGGGGTTCAATTCATCCAATTCCTGATT
>JAADYW010000305.1 GCA_010092845.1 Chloroflexota bacterium | reverse complement strand
TCGCCGGTGTATATACACTTCAAGACTCAGACGAGCTGGTGATCAAGGTCTTACCCCAGTGGTTGTCTGACGACGGTAGCTTTGCCGGACGTTTTGACCGGCAGATGGAATTTGTCTCGCAACTCGAGCATCCAAATATCCTGCGGCCCTATGACTATGGGGTTAGCAATGGCTTCGCCTTTGTGGTGTTGCCGTATCTGTCAGACGGCAACCTGGCGGACCGGCTAGATGCAGGTGAGGCATTCACGATTTCCCAATCGCTGGACCTACTGGACGAATTGGCTGCCGCGCTCGCTGCAATTCACACCAGTGGTATGGTACATGGCGATGTCAAGCCAGACAACATCTTCCTGGACCGCACGGGCAAGCTGCAATTGACCGATCTCGGGCTGGCAAGCGTATTACGCGAAACACTGCACCTGCTGGGCCGCGATCAAGTAGTCGGCGATCCACGCTATCTTGCGCCCGAGGTCTGGCAAGGCGAGGCCGTGCAGGCAACTACTGATGTCTATGCCAGTGGGATTCTCGCTTACCGCCTGCTGACCGGCGCATATCCGTTTAATGTCGACGCCGACGCCCGCGATGCCGCCCAAATGGCTCATCATGCGGCCACGCCCGCCCCAACCTCCGGCAAGAACCCGGAACTGCCGGAAGCCGTTGACCCTGTCCTACAACGAGCCCTGGCCAGGCATCCGGGGCAGCGTTTTCGTTCAGGTAGGGACCTGGCCACGGCGCTGCGCGAAGCCATCACCGGCGAAGTGAGCCCCGAAAACCAGTCGTCGCCAGTTGACTATACTGACCAGCCAACTAACAGATCGCCAGTATGGTGGCTCAAGCGCATCGGGTGCACCATGCTGCTTGGCATCTGGCTGGTGCTGATTGTCTTCACCTGTCTCATGGTGACAGTACTGGCCCAGGGTGAAGCCACCTTCGATTTCAGCGACCGGCCAGGGCATGCTATACGGGTATTTGATGTCCAGTCAGAGGATAAGCGCGGTTTGGGGTTATCCATCGGGCGTCTCGAAGAAGAGGACGATGACCGGGCCTGTATCCGCACCACAGTACGGTACTTGATGTGGGAAGGCAGCAACGAACCTACTGACTATTGCGAATGCTACAACCGTGCCGACGGGGAGTGGTATCGCGGCCCCGAGGTCGATGCAGACTGCAATCCTGTTGCGGACTAGCGGGTTTTCAGGCTTGACAATTGGCGGGCGATTCTGGTATCTTTTCTGCCGTGAATTAACAGAGATTCCTGGATAGCTCAACGGCAGAGCAACCGGCTGTTAACCGGTAGGTTGCAGGTTCGAATCCTGCTCCAGGAGCCATTAGGCAGCCATCCTCGCGGAGGCTGTTTTAATTTCTAGGGCGCAGCCACCGGGAGGCGCTCGGCCAGCCAGGCATCAATCAGCAGCTGCAAATCTGGCTGGTTAACCAGCAGTTGCATCCCCTGACCCCCGATGGTGTACCGCTGCCAACGATGATCGACATTGGCGGTATTCATCCGGCTGTTGAGCCGATCTGCTTCGACTGTGCCTTCAAGATCGTCATCCGCGCTCACCAGAAGCACAAATTGCGTCGTGTAGGTTTCCAGGGCAAGTCCGAGGTCCAACCCCGGCACATCGGGACGCACGCTGATGGCAACCACACCCGCACAGGCCGGCGTCGTCGGGCACGCAGCAATTGCCAGATTAGCGCCGTTACCAGCCCCAACAAGCACGATGCGGCCATTTACGATCTCCCCAAGTTCCAGGTAGCGTTGGAGTACCAACGCGACATCCGCTGTCAATGGCTCCCAGGAAGCACCCTGCCCCACATGGCCCCGAAGATCCGTTACGAAGACCTCATAACCTGTCGCCTGCAATTGCCGAGCCACGTCATGCCAGGCATGATCTTCGCCAGCGACCTGCAAGAGCGCGATACCCGGGGCTGGCCTGGCAGAGGCCCCGTAGAACATCACTTCGATTATCTGGCCACTCTGGGAGAAGAACTGCAAGGGCAATGATTCCAGGGTTGGGATCTCGGGGATATCCGCTGGCTCCAGGCTGGGTTCACCTTCAGCGGCCAGCGCAGCGCTGGTTGGCTCGCTGCGGCCGATTGACTCGGCGCGTACCTCAGTCGGGACCACGGGATAGAAGGTCTCGGTTGGACTCAAGCTAGGCGCACGATCATCATCGGACTCAGGAGTAGCGGTTTCGGTGCATCCTATTACCACGAGACTCACGACCATAAGAAGGAGTCCTTTCATGATCCCACGCGCATAGCTCATGAACGATTGTCTCGCTGCAAATCCTCAACAAGTTTGCGAAAATGCTGGCCCCGTTCGGCGAAGTCGGTATAGGCATCAAACGACGTACCGCCCGGGCTCAGGAGCACAATATCGTTGGCTGACGCCAGCTTAGCCGCCATATCAACAGCATCAGTCAGTGTCTTGACGGTATTGATGCTGTGGAGCTGAACCTCCTGCAATTCGTAGCGGCGGGCCCGACCAAGATGTTCAGCAATCTGAGGACCGTACTCCCCGAAGCAAATGACGGCCCTACAGCGCTGGATAGCCAAGCGTGCCATTTCGTCCCACGGTAGGTCCTTATCCCGGCCGCCAGCCAGCAGAATAATCGGACGCTCGAAGCTGCGAAGTGCGGCCACTACACGATCCGGCGAGGTAGCAATACTGTCATTGATCCAGGTTACGTCGCCGATCGTCGCAACAACCTCAAGACGATGGGAAACACCTTTGAACGTGGACACAACTTCGTGCATGGCTTCAGGTGTGATCCCGACCGAGCCAGCCAATGCACAGGCGGCAGCGATGTTGCGCAGATTATGTTCGCCGGGCAATAACACCTGGTCCCGCTCACAGACCACTTTAGCCATGCCTGTTGGCGAACAATTACCAGTCACGATCAGACGCCGGCCTGCCAGACAGGCGCCGTCGGCGACCAGGCGCTGGGTCGAAAATGCAGCCCGGTCACCACGCGCGTCCTCGGCGAAGGTGCTGGCCAGCAGGTCATCACTGCCATAGACCAGCAAATCATTACGCGACTGGTGCGTGAAGATATTCGATTTGGCTTTTGCATAGGCCTCAAGCGTACCATGCCGGTCCAGATGGTTGGGAGTGATATTCAAGAGCGCAGCAATCGGTGGGCTGACCTCAGCAATCTCAAGCTGAAAACTACTTAATTCCATGACAACGATATCGTCTTCCGATATCTGGTCCAGATCATCGAGCAGCACATTGCCGATGTTGCCACCCACCCAGGTCTTGTGGCCCGCTTTCCGGGCAATTTCTCCCACAAGTGTGGTCGTCGTTGTCTTGCCCGCACTGCCAGTAATGCCGATAACCCTGGCCGGGCAACGTTCCATGAACAGAACGGCGTCATTGGTCACCGGGAGGCCAGCCGCATAGGCAGCCTTTACGATAGGGAGATTGGCGGGGACCCCACCAGATAAGCACAGCATGTCGGCATTGCGCAAGAGATCCACTGAATGTCCCCCGAGTGCATAATTGACATTGGGGTCCGCCACAAATTCCAGTATATCGTCAGCCAATTCCCCCGCATTGCGCCGGTCCGACAAGGTAACGCGTGCACCCTGCGTCGGCAACCACCGTGCCAGGGCTTTGCCTTGACGCGCAAAACCAAGCACCAGAACGTGCTTGCCTTCCAGAGATAAACGGCTGTCATTGAAATAGTCGTCACTTTTCGGACTCATGATATTTACCTGTCCGTTCCCAGACCCCCCTTTTACTCGGCAAATTCAATGCTGAGAATGTGGCGCGCTCCGGGCAGCATATAGAATGTATAATGAAACTTACTCTGGATCAGGTCCAAAGAGGCAGCTTCCAGCAGGAAGCGTTGTTGGTCGACAAATAGATAGTGTCCGTAGCGACGCACCGGGCCGGAGACCGCTACGACCTGACCGCGCAATATGTCGACGCTTAGCAGAAAGCTGCTGATATTGACACTGATATAGAAACCTGCCAGCAGAAGGCCGGTTAAGTAGCCAACCAGCGCCGACTCGGCTGTAAGGAATTCCAAAAGACTGAGCGACTGATCCCAACTGGCGAGCCACCAACCAACAATGACTGGCACCAGGAACAATCCCACTGCCGTCCCAAAACTCGCCAGGAACCTGCGCCAGACTTTGCGCCGCTGGCGACGGGTGACCGTGCCGTTGCGATTTGCTCGCAAATCATCCATCGAGAAATCGAAGGCCTCACCCAGGCGGGCCAGTGGCGTTAGTTCACGCTCACGTTGCTCAATCTGCATTATGCAACCCATGTCCTCAGCCGGCACACATTATAGCAAGGCAAACGCTATACCGATCATTGCAGCAAGAATGCCCACCAACCAGAAACGCTGTACCACCTGTGTCTCACTCCAACTGAGTTCCTCAAAATGGTGATGGAGGGGTGCCTTACGGAAGATACGATGCCCCCCAGTGAGCTTGAAATAGGACACTTGCAGCATGACGCTCAGCGCCTCAGAAACCGGGATAATCGCAATAACCGGCAGAAGCAGCCAGTGCCCTGTCATCAGGGCTACGGTCCCGAGGGCGGCCCCCAATGCAAGTGAGCCGGTGTCCCCCATAAACAGCTGGGCCGGATGAGCGTTATACCACAGAAAACCAAAGCAGGCACCTACCATGATGAAGCAGAACTGCACCAGAAAGGTCTGGCCCTGCAACGCAGCAATGAGACCATAGGCTGCAAAGGCCGTCGCAGTAATAATCCCCGCCAGCCCATCCAGGCCGTCAGTAAGATTGAGCGCGTTCGACGTGCCAATCATAACGAATATGGCCACCGGCACCCAGATGACGGCAGGCAACTCGATTTCATTCGGAATCAGTGGAATGAGGATCGCATTACTGTACTGGACACCACCGCTGCTCATAACGAACACGATACCCCCTGCGAGGAGCAACTGGGCGATGAATTTCACGCGGGGGGACAACCCCTCGCCGATTATGCCTCGCGAAGATGCAATCCCCTCCCAATCATCGATCGCGCCGAGCAAGCCAAACCCGACCAGAACCCCCAAGGGGATGAGAATTGATTGTCCCGTCAACCCCTCCTGGATGAGGGCTGCAATATTTAGACCCAGGGTTATGACAAAAACCGGGATAAGGATGAGGATCCCGCCCATGGTAGGCGTGCCCATCTTCTTGTAATGCGCGCCCGGCATGCCCTCACGGATCTGCTTGCCAATCCCTAGACGTCGCAGGATTTCAACGAATGGCGCGCCCCAGATGGCAACCAACAAGAACGTGAAGGCACCCAATGACAACGCAAATGGCAAAACCGAGTTCACTTTGACCTCATATCCAATTCGTCCTGTAACCAACCAGGTGTGTCAACGCCGACCAAAGGGGTTACCACCATTATTCATCAGATCAGTACGTACCCCATCTGGCGGGATCTCAAGGAGCACAACCAGGCGTGAAGCCAGCTCAGCAAAGACCGGGGCCGCTGCCTGGCTCCCCCAATACGATTCCGGGTCGTCAAGCATGATCAGGATCGAGAGATGCGGATTATCGGCAGGCACAAAGCCAATGAAGCTGGCCCAAGTTTCGTCATCCGAATAGCTGAAATCGGGTGCCAGCTTCTGGGCTGTGCCTGTTTTACCAGCAACGCTAAACCCATCGAGCTCAGCTTTATCACCAAAGCCCTCTGGCGCGGAGACGGCCTGTTCCATGATCTCGAGGACCTGCTGGGCTGTCGCGGCCGAGATAGGCCGACCAATAGCTGTCGGGCGCTGTTCATAGACGATGTCGCCATCATAGAATTTCTGGACAATAAAGGGCTGCATCATCAAGCCATCATTCGCAATCGCGTTGGCAGCAACCAGGATTTGCAGCGGCGTCACTGAAATCCCCTGACCAAAGCTCGTCTGCAGAAAATTGGCCTCGCTAAAGGTGCCCGTACCCGGCCAATTGACGATACCGCTCTCCTCGCCGGCCATATCTACACCAGTTGGCCGTCCAAAACCAAAGTTCTCCAGATAAGTGTACCAGTTGTCGCGCCCAATCAGAAGATTCCAATGAGCGGTGCATGTATTCAGCGACCGGACCAGGCATTGGGGAAAGGTGATAGGACCCTTAGGAACACGCTCCGAGTCGCAGATCAAGACACCGGCCATTTCCTCGCATCCAACGTTATTATAGGACCAGAACATATCTAGACCGGGCTTCTGAATATCCAGGGCCACTGCCGCGGTCAGAATCTTGAAGATACTGCCGGGTTCGTAGACATCATGTATCGCGGGATTATAGGTTGGCTTGTCTTGTTCAGGTAGGTTGTTATAGTCCTCCAGCGTGAAATCTGGCAGTGAAACCATGGCCAGGATTTCGCCGGTGCGGGGGTTCATCACGATGATCGTCCCGCCGAGCGCCTGTTCACGCTCGACGGCATCCTGCAATGCCTGCTGTGCAAACCACTGGATGTCACGATCGATGGTGAGGACAAGGTCCTGCCCGTCGCGAATATTCACATCCTCCAGCACGTCGGCGGGCAAGCCGCTCTCGGTCGCGATTTTGCTCTGGCCTGCTAACTCCGCCTGGTAATGCTGCTCAACGCCCCAGTAACCAACCGAGTCGAGGTTGACAAAGCCAATAAGTTGATTCGTTAGCTGCTCTTGAGGATAGTCGCGCCGGTAGATCGGCTCAATCACGAGCCCGGAAACATCAAGCTCTTCCAACTCCTCGCCTGCTTCAAGCGACACCGGACTCTTGAGTGGTACATAGCGCGGATATTGCCCCAGTTCGTTGGGCAGCAATTGCAAGAACACCTCGTACTCGTCCAGTTCGAGGATACGCGCCAGATCCTTAGCAACCTCGCGCTTTGTCTCGCGGCCTGCGCCTATCGCCCCTGGGCTGATACCAACACGGTACTCCATCGTATTGACCGCCAGCACGCGGCCATCGCGGTCATAGATCCGGCCACGGTTGGGCCTATACTCAACCTGCCGCCCTTCGGAAGCGCCGGCAACACTGTAAAGCTGCTCCTGTACTTCGGGGTCAAGTCGATATTGGAAGGAAAGCAGCCGCGCAATCATCAATCCGCTGACGATAATCATTCCCAGGGCAATTAACCGCAGGCGGCCTCTGATAGTTAACATGGTTTCCTCCTAAATCGTACCTACCCCATCCAAACCGAACCGCACGATAGTGTTCGGCGCAGTTCTTGCCGGCTAATCCGCCCAATCTTCAAACTGATTTCGGAGGCTATCAAACTGCTCCTTAAGCCAGCCAGCGAAGTCTTCATCATAGGTCTGGGGGGTCGGCGTCATGCGGACCTGTGTCGGGACGACGGTTGGTTTACGATACTCATAGCCATCTACAATAAGGTACTGCATATCTTCTGGCCCGGCAGGCTGAAACCCAAGCGTCGCCGCCCGCGTCATCAGATTGTCTATACTCTGTAGCTCAGCGATCTGAGCCTTGAGCTGTTCATTGCCACGCTGCAGCCGGCCGCGTTCTTGCTTGAGTTGCTCAATATCACGCACGGTGGTGATATTCGTGGTAGCCTGCGCCAGGTATAGCCCCCCAATAATCAGGACCACAACGGTCAGTAAGACCACCACGGCGACGACCTGGGCCTGGTTTTCGGACACGTTTTCAAATGGGTTCCAGCGTGTTTCGTGCTGTGGGTCGGACTGACGCTCAGATGGCATACGAATAACCTGCTACGCTTTGTTTTGCATCTCTAGTCCGGGCTATAGGGAGTGCGGGGTTCTTCTTCAAACGGAGGGACATACATCGGCCCCAATTGTTCGGCCAACCACTCTTGATAGATTTCGTTGGATATATCAAAGATCACGTTGACATTGTGGCCACAGGCTGTACACAAGGAGACCATTTCGCTCAGCCCCTGACCATCGCGATTAAGATGCGCTACAACGCGTAGCTTCCCACCACATTCAGGGCACTGGGCACGGTCAACGAACTCGTACTGGCACAGGATATCCTGGGCGATGATATAGCCTTCGCGTGTATACCAATACAAATACTCATTTCGATTCGGATTATATCCTTTAGGAAACGAGCGCTCTCGCTGCTTGCGCGTCATTGCTACCTCCAGCACATCGCCCCTGAACCATCACGTCCATTATAGCGAGAATATGGTCACCAGGAAACATCAAGGGCAAGTGATCGGCAGGTTAGCCGCGCATGGGCACAGAACCCAGCCAAGAATCACCCGTGCTGCCGGGCCTGAACTCAATAGCACGGGCGAACCCTAAGCACATACAAGGGACGCTTATTAGCAAGCCGCTACTCATCTCCGATGAAGGTGCCCACTTTCTCACCACAGACAGCCCGCGTGAGGGCCCCTTCTTCCCAGAAGTTCAATACAATCAGTGGCATATCGTTGTCCATGCACATCGTCAACGCCGTCATGTCCATCACCTTGACCCGATAGTCAATCGCATTCGCAAACGTCATACGATCGAAGCGTTTCGCATCGGGGTTTTTCTTGGGATCTTCTTGATAGACGCCATCGACTTTGGTGGCTTTTATGATGACGTTCGCATTGATCTCACGCGCTCTCAAGGAGGCGGCGCTATCGGTTGTGAAGAAGGGATTTCCCGTTCCGCCAGCAAAGATGACGATCCGGCCCTTTTCAAGATGACGCAATGCACGCTTCCGGATGTAGGGTTCAGTAATCTGATTCATCTGTACCGCCGTCTGGACGCGTGCCTCAATGCCCAAACGCTGCAAGGCATCCTGCAGCGCGAGACCATTAATCACTGTGGCAATCATTCCCATATGATCAGCCGTCACATTGTCCATGCCATGCGCGACGCCGATGTTACCGCGCCAGAGATTTCCCGCGCCAATGACGACTGCGATCTCCACCTCCAGATCATAGACCGCCTTTAGCTTTCGGGCTATGAAATCTGCTTGATGGGGATCAACCCCACAGCCCTGGGGTCCAGAGAGCGCTTCGCCGCTAAGTTTGACGACCACACGTTTGTAGTGAGCCTGCATCTGCTTGGCACCCGCCAACATGATCTCTCAACCTGACCTTTCTGCAAAAAAAAGGACTAGGAAACGTTCCTAATCCCTTCTGATATTCATCGTTTGTGGCCCAAGAGCCTAGTCTTCGTCCTCATCCTGGTCATCACTCTCCCCGATTTCGAAACGGGCAAAGCGACTGATAACCACATTTTCCCCGACTGAAGCCACCACTTCCTTGCGCAGGTCCTCGATCTTCTTGGAATCGTCCTTGATAAAGGACTGCTCAAGGAGGACGATTTCCTCGAAAAACTTGTCCATACGGCCTTCGACGACCTTATCGACGATATGCTCAGGCTTGCCTTCTTGTAGCGCGCGCTCCCGTTGGAGCTGGCGTTCAGCTTCGACCATTGCTTCAGGAACGTCCTCGCGCTGCACGAATTGGGGGGCCATATTGGCAATATGCAACACTAAATCGCGGGCAAACTCGCGGAATTGATCTGTGTTGGCCACGAAGTCCGTCTCGCAGTTGACCTCAGCAAGGACCCCGATTCGGCCATTGAAGTGCTGGTAGGTCTGAACCAGACCTTCATTCGCGGCACGGCTGGCCTTTTTATCCGCTTTGGCCAAGCCCTTTTCCCGCAGGAACTTCGCGGCGGCGTCCATATCACCGTCGTGGGCTTCAAGTGCTTTCTTACAGTCCAGGGGCCCCACACCTGTTCTTTCACGCAATGCCTTCACCATACTTGCGGTGATTTCCACGAAAATTCTCTCCTCATTTGATTTGGTGGCTATTGTACGGCGATCAACTCACAAGTTTGAGGACTATTCTTCATCCTCATCCTCATCATAGTCTTGATCCTCGTCTTCAAACCCCAGCCCACCGCGGAGTTTGGCCAGGGTTGCTTGCCCCAGATAGGCCTCTTCTTCTTGTTCCTCTGCTGGGCGCATATAGGTCGCGAAATCGACATCTTCGTCGACCCCGGCCTCATCCTGATAGGCCTTACGCATCGCATGTCCTTCGAGCGCAGCGTCAGCAATCATGGTGGTGATCAATTTGATTGCGCGGATCGCATCATCGTTGGCCGGCAGAACATAGTCGATTGGATCTGGATCGCAATTCGTGTCAACCATGGCAATCACGGGAATTCCCAGGATATTTGCTTCCCGCACAGCCGTGTATTCCCGCCGGACATCGACAACATACAGCAAGTCAGGGAGGCGTGTCATTGTGCGCAGGCCGCCCAAACGGAAGTTGAGGCGCTCAATCTTGCGCTCCATCATCAGCCGTTCTTTTTTGGTCAGCTTCTCGAAGAGGCCTTCTTCACGCTGGCGTTCCATACGGTCAAGGGTATCCAGACGTTGGCGAATTGTGCGCCAGTTGGTGAGGGTACCACCGAGCCACCGCTGGCTTACATAGGGCATCAGCGCGCGTTGTGCCTCCATCGCAAGCGTTTCTTGCGCCTGGCGTTTCGTCCCCACGAAAAGGACGCTGCCACCACGCGCAACAGTTTCGCGCACAGTCGCGTAGGTCTTCTTGGCATTTGCCAGCGTCTGTTGCAAATCAATAATGTGGATACCGTTACGTTTGGTAAAAATGAACTGTTCCATTTTGGGGTTCCATTTGCGGGCCTGGTGCCCAAAATGCACCCCCGTTTCCAGTAGGGCTTTCATCGTAACCATTGGCATGATCTTGAGATCTCCTGTTTGTGTTTCATCGACCATAGCCATCACCCAGCACTACAACCTGACTCACCAGGCAACACAATACTGTCCGGCTATGTGATTTTTGAAAGATAATAAACCTGAGAAATTTTATCACAGTCGTTGCGGATTTCAAGCATTAATGCTCATCAATGCTGTTGTTCATTCGTTTGCTCCAGCTGGCTGGCAATATCCGGCGCAACCGGCTCAGTCGGGTCGTCGCTGAAGATCTGCTCAAGGGCAATCAGATCCATCGTTGTATATTTGTCGCTGCTATAGAGCTCCCGGATCTTAGAGAGCTCCTGAGTGGTGTACTTGCGCTGCTGATCAGCGATGAACGCCTGGTCAAAGGCAGCCTGCATGATCCGCACCCGAACAACCAATGGCACATACGAGGTAGGACTTGTGTCGGGAGGTGTCAAGCGCTCCATAGGCATCAGCAAGCTGAATGCCAGGATCGCCACCCCCGCCCATTGAATGGTGGACAGGGTCTCGTCCAGTAGCAGATAGGCCAGCGTGATTGAAGCTGCAATCTCCAGAATCGCCAGCAGGGTGGTCTGTAGACTTCCCAGGCCCTTAACGCCGACGAACATCAAGAGGCGAGAAAGAGCGGTGGTTGTGGCCAGGCCAAGGATGGCCCACATAGCACCGCTCGTTGCCCCGGCCGACTCCTGAACAAATAGGGGAAGGTCATAGGCAACCCGTGCCATCGCGACTACCACGGCCATCGTAGCCAGAACATAGAATGCTACGGTCTGAGCGGGCATATCATACAGGGCCCGCTGGCTCATCACCACGGTACCAGCGAACAGCAAGGCATTGCCCAGCATGAAGCCAATACCTGCCCATTGGGCCTGACCACCGATCTGCCCCGTAATGAAAAGGACGCCCAACACGGCGACCATTACCCGGAAGATCGTCCGCGGCCCGATTTTTTGGCCAGAAATCCGCGTCAGGATCAACACGAAGACGAGATACATGCCATTGATTAGCTGGGCAATTGAGGCATCAAGCAGGTTGAGGCCATTATAGTACATTAAAGAGCCAATGCCGTTTACGAAACCAATGGCCACACAATTCATCAGCCCAGCGGGATAGATGAACAAATAATGCCGCCAGAAGAGATAGTACACCAGCCACAACAATCCCACAGCAACGACCGTGCGCAAGGCCGCCACGGTAAAGGGATCTGCACCATAACGTAAGGCAAGCTTGCCAAAAATCGGGTTCATGCCCAAAAAGAGTGGCGTCAACAGGGCGGCAATCAGGCCAATCCGGTTGTTGTCATTGGTGGTCTGTGCACTCATGAGAGCGAATCCCTACCCCGCAGCGCATATGTAAGGACAACTAGCGCATTCACTCGTGTCCGCTGAGTCTAGCACCCAAGCTGCACAAGGCGAAAACACCGGGAAAGCTCGCTGACTTGATATCAGCCCAGCGCATCAATAATCTGCTGCATCAGCTCATCGTTCAAAAATGACCCTTTCTGCAACAGCGAATCGACCCGACCAGCGAGACGAGTACGTTCTGGCGGCGTCAATTCCTTGGCAGTCAGCACGATGATGGGAATGTGGTGCAGCATCTGATCCGATTTCAACTCTTCGATAAGCTGGAAACCGTCCATTTCAGGCATCATCAAGTCGGAGACAATGAGATCAGGTTGCATCTGGCGGGCAATATTGAGACCTTCGCGCCCGTCCGTCGCGATGCGAATATCGTACCCGCCGGCTGATTCGAAAATCCGCTGCAGCAAGCGCGCTGAGTCTTCATTATCCTCGACAATCAAAACGTGACGAACCGGCTCAGCCGCGACCTCTTCAACCGCCGAAAGCAAGCTAACCTCCGGAACTGAAGGTGTTGGGCTAGCATCTGAGAGATCCACCTCACGCATCCAGGCATTGCCCAGAATTGTCTTTTCGACCGGGAAGGTATGACCAGAGCAGTTGAAAACGACGACATCGTCGGGCTTGATTTTGCCCTTACGGACCATTTTGATCAAACCGGTGAAGGCGACCGCCGTTGCTGGCTCCACCGACAAGCCATCCATCCGGGCCAGCACACGGGTAATCTCGAAAGCCTCCTCGTCCGTGGCACTCTCGGCAGCGCCCCCATATCGCTTCATAAGATCATAGAGCAATTGATAGGCACGCCCTGGGTTACCAGTGCTCAGGGTCGCAATCACTGTGGTGGGATTCTCAACCGGGACCGCGACCGGCCAATCATTATTGAATGCTTCGATCATCGGCGCGCAACCAGCGGATTGCACGATCCCCAGAGCGGGCACCCGATCGACCAGGCCCAACGCAATCAGCTCCTCGAACCCCTTGGCAACACCAATCGGCCCCATGCCACCACTGACCCCCTGGATGAACCAGTCTGGTGCGCGCCAGTCCAGCTCCTCGGCGATCTCGTAAGCCATCGTCTTCATGCTTTCCATGGCCGCGATGCTCTTGATGCCCCGGTCATAGTGAATGCCCCGTGACTGGGCGAAACGCGCAGCGACCTCTTTGGTCTGGTCATAGGTTCCGGTGACATTGACCACTTCGGTGCCGTAGAGCGCAACCTCGCGGATCTTGTCCCCCGGAACGCGGTCCGGGAAAAAAGCCCACATCTTGATCCCCGCGCGGGCCGCATATGCCGAATAGGCAATGGCGACATTGCCAGTACTGGCCACGGCCGCCTCAGTGATCCCCAGTTCGTGCATCACCGAGACGGCAACTGAGGCCTGCCGATCTTTAAAGGAACTGGTTGGCCCCTGGCGTTCATCCTTGATATAGAGGTGCTTCAGACCCAGCATCGCGCCCAGATTCTTGGCGTGGATTAACGGCGTAGCGCCCTCACCCAGGGTAACGATATTGGCCGGATCCTTAATGGGCAGGAGCTCGTGATAGCGCCACAGACCAGGCTTGCGCATGCTGATCTCCGATTTCCAGTCCAGCTTGCGCAACATCTCAAGATCGTAGCGTGCGTAGAGGATGTCGTCACTGCATACCGGGCAACGTTTGCGCGGTTCGGTGTAGGATTCTTGCCAACCGCAGTTCTTACATTCGAGATGAATTGTCTTTGATTTCATATCCCACTACATCATCCAGGGTGATCCGAATGAGCCAGCGATACAGAGACCGCCAGGTCTTGCAATTGTCCAAACCAGACCGGGCGATCGCGCAGATCGGCCCGGCCAGTCTACCGAATACTGTTGCGCCCAATCGAAGCTAAATGACGGCTAGCTCCTTGCCCACTTTCTCGAAGACGCCAAGGGCTTCATCGATGTCTGCATCAGAGTGTGCCGCAGTATTCATCACCCGAATGCGGGCTTCGCCGCGGGCAACCGTCGGGTACGCAATCGCCATCGCAAAGACGCCGTTTTCGAACAGCTTGCGGCTGAACTCCTGGGTAAGTTTCTCATCCTTAAGCATCACAGGGACAATCGGGGTCTGGGTCTTGCCAGTATCGAAGCCGAGGGCCTGCATCGCGCGCTTGAAACGCTCAGCATTCGCCCAGAGCCGGTCGACGAGTTCGGTAGAGTTCTCCAGAAGGTCAACCCCCTGCAAACAAGCCGCCACATCGGGAACAGTCATCGCGCTGGAGAACAGGAAGGGCCGGCCACGCTGCCGCAGCCAATCAACAATCACCCGCTTACCAGCCACGATGCCACCCACAACACCAAAAGCTTTGCTCATTGTGCCAACTTCGATATCAACCTTGCCATGCAGGTCAAAATGATCGACAATGCCGCGGCCACCTTTGCCCAGAACGCCCTCTCCGTGAGCATCATCGACCATCAATAGAATATTGAATTCGCTAGCAACCTCATATAGCTCTGGTAGTGGCGCGATGTCACCGTCCATGCTGAAGACACCATCGGTAACAATCAAGAAACGGTTGTACTCACCGCTATCGACTGCTTCCTTGGCCTTAGCGCGTAAGTCCGCTACATCGTTGTGGGCATAAGCGATGATCTTAGCGCGGCTCAAGCGACAACCATCAATAATGCTGGCGTGATTGAGCTGGTCGGAGAAAATCGCATCACCGCGGCCAACGAGAGCCGGGATAGTCGCCAGATTGGCCGTGAATCCGCTTTGCAACGTAATCACAGCCTCAGCACCCTTAAAGGCTGCCAAACGCTCCTCAAGCTGGTTATGGATCCCCATTGTGCCAGCGATCGTGCGGACGGCGCCGGGACCAATCCCGTACTGGTCTATCGCATTCTTAGCGGCTTCAACCAGGCTGGGGTGATTGGCTAGCCCCAAATAGTTGTTAGCACAGAAATTGATTACTGGCTTGCCATCGACAACAATGCGCCCTTCCATCGGGCTTTCAATCGTCCGGATCGTATTGAACAGGCCGTTTTCACGCAATTCTTCAAGCTGGTCTTCAAGATAAGCTACCTTGGATTCCATGAAACACTCCTCGCCTCAAAGGGGCTTTTAAGACGTTATCATTCTATCATGTCCTAAACACGGTATGCTTGGGTGGCTGAGGGTCAGCATAACAAGAAAGGAAGTTCATCATGTCCGGCCCATCGGATACCACTTCAAAAATGGGAAGCGACGAACTCAACCAGCGCTTGCAAGAGTCGCTCTATCTGTCCCCCGAGGATATCACTGCCAATCAGGCGGGCCAGATCAGCGAACGGCAGGTAAGCCGCATCCTCGGCCAGCTCCAGGCAGTGTGGATTGGCGTTAGTTGTCTATGGGCGATCACGATCTTCCCGTTGCTGATATTGTTCTTCGTCTTCTC
>JAADYW010000304.1 GCA_010092845.1 Chloroflexota bacterium | reverse complement strand
TGAAAGACACCATCCCGATTTCCTTGATTTGTACAGGTCCACAAAACGCTTTCTATCAGGTAATCGAGCAACGTATCGCTGAGCTTGATCTGCATGATCACGTCTCATTCCTGGGAATCGTGCCTCCTGAAGATCTCCGCGGACTGTACCGGGCGGCGCAGTTCCTCATCTTTCCTTCGCATTTCGAAGGTGCTGGCTATCCGCCGATAGAGGCCTTCCATGACGGTGTGCCGGTGGCTTCCTCCAACGCCACATCCCTGCCCGAGGTTGTGGGCGACGCTGGGTTGCTGTTTGATCCCTATTCGGTTGCGGCGATACAGCAGGCGGTTCACCGCATGGCCACGGATGCTGAATTACGAGAGGATCTGCGCAATAGGGGATACCAGCGTCTCGCGATATTCCGTTGGGATCGGGTCGCCAGGACGTACCGTGCACTCTACCGTAAGCTTGCGCATCGGTCGTTAACAGAGGAAGATAAGCGCCTTTTAAGCGAAACCTGACGGCAGTCTGCGACCCGCTTTGTCGTGTCCTTGGCCTCATGCTGTGACCGGCAAGTCATTGGCTCATGGGTGGCGTTGTATGTCTAGGTTGCATCCGCTGTCAGGCCGAAAGAATCATTGGCCCGAATTTGCTTGGGAAGGTCCGCGTAAAAAATCTCGTGCTGAGGGCGTCAAGACCCAGGACACGAACTTTGTGGATATATTCTTGAAGTTGTGAAATCTCTCTAAACACCATAAACTGAAAAGCGCTCAGCGACTTTGCCCCATTCAGGCAAGCCACCGAGCCGCAAGAACCCATCATTGCCTTCAGCCTACATTGGTAACGAAAGAGGATAGCGCGTACGCCATGAAAGGTATCCAGGGGAAGAATGTGCTTGTTACCGGTGGCAGCAGTGGCATCGGCCAGCAGATTGCCATCAAGTTTGCCGAATACGGCGCTAATGTCGCGATCAACTACTACAGGAACCGTGAAGAAGCCGAAGAAACAGAAGAAGCGCTCCAGGTGTGTCGGCAAAAAGTCCAGCAGCAGGGTGTCGATGATCTTCTGGTTCAAGCCGATGTCAGCAAGAAAGCGGACGTCGATCGTATGTTTGACACTGTGTTGGAGGCCTGGGGGAGGCTGGATTTCTTGATCAACAACGCAGGTATCCAGATTGCCGCTGATAGCCACGAACTCGATGTTGAGAAGTTCACCCGAGTCATCAGTACGAACACCATCGGAGCGTTCATGTGTGCCCAGCGCGCGATCCAGCATTTTCTGGCCGAAGACAAGCCCGGTGCCATCGTCAATGTCTCCAGTGTGCACCAGGTGATCCCCAAGCCGCGCTTCGTAGGCTATACCGTCAGCAAAGGGGGGATGCAGAACCTGACACGCACCCTGGCGCTAGAATATGCCGGACGCAACATTCGTGTCAATGGAATTGGGCCGGGGGCGACAATCACGCCTATTAACCGGGCCTGGATCGATGACCCGGAGAAGCGCGAAATGGTGGTGAGCCACATTCCGATGGGGCGTGCGGGCGAAGCTGAAGAAATGGCCGAAGTGACAGCCTTTCTGTGTAGTGATCTGAGCGCATATATCACCGGGCAGACCATTTTCGTCGACGGTGGCCTGACGCTGTATCCCGACTTCCGGACGGCCTGGTCATCAGAATAGATTGCGAGCCTGCTTGGCACCGGTTGCAGCTCCAGTAGGGTATCCATCCGGGTTTCGTCGGTAGCAATCGAGAGGGTACACGCCTATGACCCAGTATACACAATCCCCCCATTACCGGCCCCTGCGTGTAGGAAACCCAGGCATATACAGGTGCTTTTGTGGCCTCTGATGATATGAAGTTCCAGGGTGATCCTGCTTTGTTTGTTGAGCAAATGTGCCTGACAATCTACGATGCATTGAATCCTTTGAATCCTCTGCTGGGTAGGAAGTAATGACGATGGTATATCCGATCTATGACGGCGAGGTGCCCTATCTAACGACAGACCAGATGCGGGAAGTCGATCGCGCGATGATCGAGGATTACCGCATCGAGTTGATCCAGATGATGGAGAATGCAGGCCGCAACCTGGCCCATCTGGCGCGCGAGCGCTTTCTGGAGGGTGATCCACGCGGGAAACAAGTCGTGGTCCTGGCAGGTACCGGCGGCAACGGCGGTGGGGTGCTGGTCTGTGCGCGCCGCCTGTACAATTATGGGGCGCTGGTGATGGTGTATGTCACCCGGCCCATGGACGAGTTCACCCCGGTTCCGCATCATCAATATGATATCCTGAACCGGATGGGGGTGCCCATCAACCACGCCCGTGCCCTGGAGACTGAAATCCGCCCGGATCTCATCGTCGATGGCATCATTGGCTACAGCCTCAAGGGGGCTCCCTACGGCGAAGCTGGCGACCTCATACGCTGGGCCAATGCAAGCCCGGCGCCGGTACTGTCGCTGGATGCGCCCTCCGGCATTGATACCACCAGTGGAACCGTCTTCGATCCGGCGATTGAAGCCACCGCAACCATGACCCTGGCATTGCCAAAGGAAGGGCTGCGCACGCCAGGTATCAGCCGTTATGTTGGTGAGCTGTATCTGGCGGACATCAGTGTCCCGACGGAACTCTATGCTGAACCGGCATTAGGGCTGCGTGTGCCGCCCATTTTTGCCCAAGGTGATATTGTGCGACTGCGCTGACAGACTGGTAACCAACAACGTAACTCACCGCGTCATCGCATAATGCACGGCACCGAGTAAGGCGGGCTCTGGGTGCTGTATGATCCGTACCGGGATCTGCCTCAGTAGTTTGGCCATGCGGCCCTTGTTGAGAAAGCTTGGCATGAATGCGTCGTAGGTCAGTGCTTTGTCAATGTGCCGGGGCAGCCCACCGCCCAGATAGATGCCGCCGGTTGTTACCAGCTTCAAGGCGAGGTTGCTGGCCTCAGCCGCCATGATATCGATAAACAGCGTCAGCGTAGCACGGCAAATTGCACATTCTGGTGTGTCTTCATTAAGCGCCGCGCGGATGATCGTCGGGACCGGGTCGGTGATGCCCTCGAGTTGCACGCGCAGCCATTCGGGCTCGGCTTCGTCGCCACTGTCCTTCAGGAAGTTATAGAGATTGGGCAGGCCGATGCCAGAACACACCCGCTCGACGCTCACATGGCGATGGTGCTCCATTAAGTACGCTAGTAGCCTGAGCTGTTGAGCGTTGCTTGGTGCGAAGCTGTTGTGGCCCCCTTCCGACGGTAGCGCCACATACGCGTCATCCTGCCACAAAAGGTAGGCTTGGCCCAGGCCGGTACCGGGCGCCAGAACGCCGATTGGACCCTGTGGCTTGCTCCGGGCGTCGGGGTTGATGGTACGAACATCTTCTGGGGCCAGATGGGTTACGGCGTAAGCCATTGCTTCAAGATCGTTCAGAAGTTTGACCGAGGTGATGTCGAGTTCCTTAGCAAGCCTCGATTCGGCAATTGTCCAGGGTAGGTTCGTGGTTTCGGCATGGCCATTCGTCACTGGCCCAGCCACGCCGAAGACGGCGGTCTTAACCTCTGCCGGGTGTTGCTGCAGGAAAACACGCACCAAATCTTCCAGGTTATCGTAATCGCGGCTCCGCAACGTGTCGCGACCAGTGCATTGCCCGTTGTCGGTATAGAGCGCCAGGTCGGTTTTCGTTCCGCCAACATCGCCTACAAGAATCATGGTTGCAATTCCTTTCCGTTTTGAGCGCCAATTTGGAGGTGCTCGATACTGTCCTCACCTGCGACAATCACGTCAGTCGCGATACCGATGAAAAGCCCATGCTCAACGATGCCGGTCTGGGCCTTGATTGCGAGTGCCAGATGTGGCGGATCGTCGATCGGACCGAATGTCGCGTCCAGGATATTGTTGCCGTTGTCGGTATAGAAGACCGCTCGGTCATGGCCGAGGCGGCGGGTGACCTTCGTAGCGCCGAGCGACAATAAGTACTCTTGTTGGAGATTCCAACCAAACGCAACCACCTCAATAGGAACTGGCCACCGGCTACCGAGTTTGGGGACGCGCTTACTGCTGTCCACAATAATGATGGTACGCCGGCTGGCCAGCGCGATTAGCTTCTCGCGCAGCAGTGCCCCGCCACCACCTTTGATCAGGTTAAGCTCGGGACCCACCTCATCGGCACCATCGATTGTCAGATCGATGCTCGGATGGGCCTCGAGGGTGCTGAGCGGTATCCCTCGGTGCTTGGCTTCTTCGGCGATCCAGGTAGACGCTGGAATGCCAACGATCTCAGCCAATCGGCCCTCATGGATCAATTGCCCGATGCGTTCAACCGCGAGCTTGGCGGTACTTCCTGAACCCAGGCCGACAACCATTCCTGGCTTGACAAACTGAACGGCTGCTGCTGCCGCCTGCCGCTTAAGTTCGTTTTGATCCATAACCTGCCTGCCTCACTGTGCTGTGTCCGGGGGAATTGATCTCGTATAGGTTAGGTTTGGTGATTGCACCCACACGCCGATCTGCCAGTTGATTGTAGACGATAAGCGCTATATTCAGAAGGCAGGTTTAGTAGGGAGCGCAGAAATCTCTTGCCCTCCGTGATTTTTCGCGGAGTACAATTGCAGTCGTTCCAATCGTTCGGCAGCACAGTAGATAATATGCTACTGCACACAGTCGAAGCGATGTATCATCAGAACGCCTAAGGAGGGAATCGACGCTTCACGCTGCGTCGAGCGGCTGGTTTCAGAATCGCCTTTGTCGATACCTGCTGAACGTTGCAATCGCTTGTATATTTAAGAAAAGGGGGATATTATTGAACTGGAATTTTGAATATGAAACAATACCCCAAGCGCCTCTATCAATACTTAACATACTTTGACACGCGTTGGAAGTAGCGATTCGAGAAAGATAGGGGAAAGAGCGCTACACTTCGGGCGGGGAGCTGCCTGATTATTATAAATATCATATTTGCGGTAGCACGAGAATGTATAAACAGACCTCCTACTATGTAACTGACTGGCTCGACAAGCGTGCTAACATCACCCCTAACCGGATTGCTCTTCACGACCACCTGACGAATCGAGATATCACCTACGCAGCCTGGAATGCAACCGCGAACCAGACGGCCAACTTCCTGCGCGAGCTCGGAGTAGCCAAAGGTGATCGTGTCGCTGTTTATGCGACCAATGGTCTTGCCTATCTGGATACCTGGATGGCTTGCGGCAAGCTCGGTGCCATTCTCCAGAATGTGAACTGGCGCCTGACCGCGCACGAGTTGCAGCAACTCCTCATAGATGCTGCCCCTGTCGTACTGGTCTACTCTGAGGAATTTATCGACGCCGTCAATGATCTTCGCCCTCATCTGCGAAGCATCCAGCACTTCGTCGCCATTACAACTGCAGCTGCGGAGAGCGATCGTGCTTTTTCAGAGCGGGACTCCTTTCCAACCCAATGTGAAGCAGAGCCGTCGTTGCATCCCGACGATCCCTGGGTCATTTGCTATACCGGTGGCACGACCGGCTTGCCCAAAGGTGCTCTACTGACCCACGCCAACATGACCTGGAATGCCGTCAACACAGTTAGTAGCTGGGCATTGGACCAGGATGACGTGGCGATTCTGAATGCGCCCCTCTTTCACACCGGCGGCCTCAATGTCTTTACACTGCCGTTGATCAGCACGGGTGGTAAGAGCATCGTTTGCAAGGGGTTTGATGTTGAAGAAACCTTCGATTTGATCGAAGCCGCTGACGTAACGGTGTTCTTCGGCGTGCCGACGATGTTTGTTGTGATGCAGCAATCTGCACGCTGGCAAAGCGCTGATTTTTCGCGCTTAAAAATTGTGATCTCCGGGGGCGCTCCCTGCCCGATGCCAGTGTTCGAGCGATTCTGGGACAAGGGGGTTAACTTCAAGACCGGTTATGGCCTCACTGAGGCTGGCCCCAACACATTTGTGCTCCCCGAAAAGGATGTACGCCGTAAGCCTGGCGCCGTTGGTTTTCCGCTGATGCACATCGCTGTGAAAGTTGTGCGTGATGATGGAACCACGTGTGCGGCGGATGAAGTCGGCCAACTGTTGATCCGAGGACCTCATGTCACACCCGGCTACTGGAACAAGCCCCAGGAAACGGCCAGAGCAATCCAGGATGGGTGGCTATATACTGGTGATCTGGCCCACCGCGATGCAGAAGGCTATTACACCATCGTGGGCCGCGTCAAGGACATGATTATCTCCGGCGGCGAGAACATTTACCCCGCAGAGGTCGAAAGTGTGATGCACGGGCATCCCGCCGTTGCGGAAGCGGCCCTCATCGGGGTGCCGCACGAGAAATGGGGCGAGGTCGGGAAGGCGATTGTTGTTCCCCAGCAAGGTGCTGCATTCCGCGAAGAGGAATTTCTTGGCTATCTGCGCGAACGCCTGGCCAAATACAAAATCCCGAAATCCGTTGTAGTTGTGGATGCCTTACCACGCACCGGCCCCGGCAAGATAGACAAGAAGCTGCTGCAATCTCAATATGGCGATTCGTGACTGGCCGGGTGGTTCATCCCAGGCCAGCCTTCTACTACTTAAGGAGCTGCCATAGCATGCCACAAGTTGATGTTGGAGACTTGAACGTTCACTACCTGGAACAGGGCAGCGGCACGCCGTTGATCCTGGTTCATGGCAATACGTCTAGCTCGGTGTGGTGGGAATACACCATGGCGCGTCTAGGGGATGACTACCACATTATTGCACCCGATCTGCGTGGCCGCGGCGATACCGAAGGTCCCGCAGCTGATTGGACAGTCGAGACGCTGGCCGAGGATTTGCATGGGCTATTGGATGCGATAGGAATTGCCGAGGCCCATTTTGTCGGCCATTCTCTAGGGTCAAATGTGGTGCTGCAATTCGCCCTGGACCACAAATCCCGCGTTAGCAGCATGCTGCTGCTGAACCCAGGCTGGGTTGCCGGCGATATGCCCTCCGAAATCGGGGATATGGCTCGGGTGCAGGCGATGGTTGCCGACAAAAGCCTGATGAAGATGGCACTGCGCGGTATAGCAGCCTTCCACCCGGAAAATGAAGCCTGGGACCGATTGGTAGCAGCCAGCCTCAAACAAAAAGACGAAGCCAGTTTGCGCGGGATCCCCGCGCTCCAGGGGTGGGTGATTGTTGACCGTCTGAACGAATTGGCTGGCATTCCCACCCTGGTGGTGCGAGGTGAAGGCGACTCCTATCTGGCGACCGAGGCGGTGGCCATGAAGATCGTGGAAAATCTTCCTGGGGCTGGCTACGCGACCATCCCGGGGGCATCCCATTCACCGAATGTCGAAACCCCGGATGCTTTCGTCGCAATATTGCGCGAGCACCTCGCCAACGCCGAGTAGTCAAGCTAAGAAAGTGAGATCATTGAACCTATGGCACGCTATGCCCAGATTACCAGCACTGGCCGCTATGTTCCTGAGAAAGTGCTCACCAATGCCGAGCTGGATGAGATGCTAGGCGAGCCGGTTGACCAGTGGCTGATTGACAACGTCGGTATCCGCGAGCGTCACCTGATTGGCGATGACGAGAACACATCCGACCTGGCGGTGGCGGCGTCCAAACAAGCAATTGAACGTGCCGGTATTTCGCCCACCGAGCTGGATCTAATCATTCTGGCAACCGATACCCCCGATTACGTGTCACCGGGGACCGCTTCCGTCGTTCAATACAAGCTCGGGGCCTCTAACGCCAGCACATTTGACATCAACTGCGCGTGTGCAGCCTGGACGATGGGCTTGGAAATTGCCGGGCGCTACCTGGCGACGGATGATACACTCAACCATATCCTGGTCGTCGGGGCCTATGGTATGACCCGCTATGTCAATTGGAGTGACAAGCGCACCTGCACGCTCTTCGCCGATGGGGCCGGAGCAACGCTCCTCAGCGCAGGTGATAAGCCGGGTTTCATCAACGCTGATAGCATTGCCGACGGCGCGTTTCATAACTACATGGGGGTATTCATTGGCGGCACGCTCGAGCCTACCGGGGGAGAAGGCACGCGCCCGCAACGTCTGGAGATCCGCAAGCGTTTTCCACCCGAGACCAATCTGCGCTGGATCGAGCTTGTACGACGGCTCATGGATAAGATCAAACGACCGGTTGAGGCCATCGACAAGATCTATTTCACGCAATTGAATCTACGGACGATCGAATTTGTGATGGGCGAGTTGGGCCTGCCAATGGAAAAGACTCATACGATCATGGACAAATGGGGCTATACCGGCTCCGCCTGTATGCCAATGGCCCTGGACGATGCAATTGAACAGGGAATCGGCCCTGATAAAGGTGATTTAGTGATCTTCTGTGGGAGTGGTGCAGGCTATACGATGGCAGCCGCCGCCTTTGAGTGGACCCTATAACTGCGGGCGATGATGACCAAAAACCTTTACCGAGGAGCATGAAGT
The DNA here is from genome assembly GCA_010092845.1 of Chloroflexota bacterium. GTDB lineage: Bacteria > Chloroflexota > Anaerolineae > Aggregatilineales > J027 > J027. The sequence continues at coordinate 2,009 of JAADYW010000304.1, read as the reverse complement.
ATGTTTATTGGTGATACGATGGCGCGCCGCGCAATCTATACACCGGAGCGACTCGCTGTGGTTGATGCTGGCAAGCCAGAACGGCCACATTTCACCTATGCACAGATGAACGACCGCGCCAACCGCCTGGCCAACTGGCTGCAGAATGAAGCTGGTATACAAGCTGGCGACCGTGTAGGGATTGTCGCCCTAGACGGCGTCGAGTTTCTGGATGCATTTTTTGCCTGTAGCAAGCTCGGCGCAATTTTGGCCTGCTACAATTGGCGGATGCATTGGCGTGAGTTGTCGCAGGTGATGAACGATACCACACCAAAGGTGGTGATTTTCTCTGATGAGTTCAAAGATACCATCGCCAATTTGCTGGCCGAGACGCCATCAATCAAGTATGTGCTTCATATCGAGGGCGATGGGCTTGAACAAAGCCACCACTTTGAGACAGTTGTACAGGGTGCGCCTGCTACGCCGGTTACTAACGAAAACATCACCGAGGAAGACATCGTCGCCCTGATCTTCACAGGGGGCACAACTGGATTGCCCAAGGGTGCGCAGATCAGTCACCGCATGATCGCGTGGAATACACTAAACACTGTCATTCACGATATTATTCCTGGCGACACCACGGTCAATGTCTTCCCGATGTTTCATACCGGCGGTCTATTGGTCTATACCATGCCGCTAATGGTAGTCGGCGGCACGTCGATATTGGTACGGCGCTTCGATGCCCAAAAAGTATTAGAACTGATCGAAACATACAAAGCTGATTTCTTTGCTGGCGTGCCAACGATGTACCAGATGCTCACCCAGGCCCCTAATTGGAACGAGGTGGATCTCAGCAGCCTGCGGTTCTGTACCAGTGGGGGGGCGCCTCTCCCTGTTCCGCTTGTCGAGAAATTCGCCAATGAGAAGGGTGTCCGCTTCAAACAGGGCTTTGGCATGACTGAGTTCGGGCCTGGTATCTTTGCCTTGGCCCCGGAGGATGCGATCCGCAAGGCGGGTAGTATTGGGCGCCCCAATTTCTTTGTTGATGCACGTATTGTTGATGAAAACAACCAACCACTGCCACCCAATGCAGTTGGCGAGCTGGTCCTGAAGGGACCCTCGATGTGTTCTGGATACTTTGATAAGCCGGAAGCGACGGCCAAAGCCGTTGACGCCGAAGATTGGTTCCATACGGGCGACCTCGCCTACCATGATGAGGAATGGTATTTCTTCATTGTTGATCGCAAGAAGGATATGTTCATCTCAGGTGGCGAGAACATCTATCCGGCTGAGATTGAGCAGGTTCTCTACCGGCACCCCGCGGTGCATCAATGCGCTGTGATCGGCGTACCGGATGATAAATGGGGCGAGGTTGGCAAAGCCTGTGTCGTACTGGCACCTGAGGCGACCGCGACAACCGGCGAGTTGATCGCCTATTTGCGCGATAATCTCGCTGGATATAAAGTTCCTAAGTCCGTCGAATTCCTGGATGCGCTGCCGATCTCGGCAGCGGGAAAAATCCTCAAGCGCGAACTGCGCGAGCAGTTTGCCCGGCCTTGAGCTGCCTCAAGGCTGGCCACAGCGTAGGTAACCCGGACCCGTCCGGATACCGTTTATATTGAGATCACGCAGGTGAAGTGAAAGGAGATAGACCAGCCTGAACGTAGGAATCTCCAGAAGATTGTGCCTTGTTTCGAACAAGCCGAAAACCATTCAAGTTGAGGAGTGATCCAATTATGTTTAAGAAATCAATGTTTGTTACCGCTGTCGTCCTGCTGATGGTGATGGCGCTTACGGTACCCACGTTTGCGAATACCACGCCGGCTACGACGGCCCGTACCAACCAGGAAGATACTCTCAAGATCGGTGTGCTGGCCGACCACAGCGGCTTGCTGCAGCTCTATGGCTTTGAGCAGTCTCAGGGCTTTGAGCTCGGTCTGGAATATGCTACCAATGGAACGATGGAAGTTGCCGGTCGCCCAATTGAGGTGATTATTCGTGACAACGCCAGCGATATCGACACATCGAAT
>JAADYW010000303.1 GCA_010092845.1 Chloroflexota bacterium | reverse complement strand
GTTGGTGTCTATGTCTGGTTTGGATCTTCGGTCTCTGTCGGCGTCGCAGTCAGCGTAACAGTCGGTGTGAGGGTGTGGGTTGCCGTCGGTGTTGGTGTCCAGGTTTGGTTTGGGTCTTCCGTTGCGGTTGGTGTTAGAGTCAACGTCAGGGTTGGTGTTGGCGTGAGGGTGACCGTGGGGGTTGGTGTCCAGGTCTGGTTTGGATCCTCGGTCGCCGTCGGCACGGGTGTCCAGGTCTCATTAGGATCCTCCGTTGCGGTCGCCGTCAGAGTGATTGACGGTGTCGCCGTAACGGTTGCCGTGGGTTGAGGAGCGGACGTGTTGGTCATCGTGGATGTTGCGGTTACATCCTGGACGACGACGGCAGGACTAGGCGTGGCGCTACGTGGGACAAACTGCAATGGCGTGGCCGCCAGCGTTACAAGCGGTGTCGAGGTGAGAACGGGCCCGGGCTGCCTGGTTGAGGATGGGGTTGGTGATGGCTGGGGGCTGGGTGTTGCGCTGATGGTGGGCGTCAACGACCCAATCCGGCCCTCAAACGTTGGGGTTGGGTTGTCCTCATCGGTCAGGTCATCAAAGAGGCTAATGCCGAAGAGAATGAACAAGCCGATTGAGGCCACGACGAGTGGCAAGATGATGACCAGCATCCCCATCAAGCGCCGCTGTTGGGAGGACTCAAGTTTGAGTAGCCCACGCTGGGCTTGAACATGATAAGGGTCAAGCTCCAGAGCCCGCTCAAAATAGGTACGGGCAGCCGCTGGAGGCGATAGATAGCCCATCAACACCAAGCCCTCGACATGATTCGGCCATTGAGATAGGAGTTGGCTTAGCGTTTTGCGGGCTTCATCATCGCGACCTTGTCGCGATAGGTCATAGGCTTGTTGAAAGAGAACATCTTCGGGCAAGCTACTCATCAGTAAATGCCTTTGGTGTTAGGTGCGCCTCAAGAAGAACGTCTATTAGGTATTCCTAACTTTACTGATTTCATATTAGCATAAGCCGGCGGTGTGGATTGTGAGGTTTTGTTAGACGCGGATTAATGACCACCTAAACGTAGGGTTTTCGTAGGCAAGCCTTCTGCTATAATGTCAAGCTGTATCCAGCACGCAGGAGTTGTGGACAACAATGGCATTAACCCGCGAACAGGTTGAGCATATTGCAGAGTTGGCCAAACTCAGCCTGGATGAAGCAGAAATCGAGATGTTTCGCGAGCAACTCTCAGCCATTCTCGATCACGCCCACGAGTTGGCTCAACTCGACATTGAGTCGATTCCCCCAACAGCGTCGGTGCTTCCGTTGAGAAGTGTCCTGGCTGCGGACGTGGTCCGAGACTCGTCACTGGATCGGCAACGTTTCCTGGATAATGCACCCGAAGCCGAAGCCGGTCAGGTACGTGTACAATCAATACTGGATGAGTAGCCTGCTTGCAGTGCCGCATCTTGAGTCACCCATAGCTATCAATACCTGAACAGGAAATTCTATGAATCTGGTTCAAACTGTTGCCGAGCGCTTGATTGACAATGTGGCCCGCGTCATTATCGGCAAGCGGGGCGAGATTCGCATGGTGGCCCTGGGCTTACTGTGTCAGGGACATATCCTGCTGGAGGACGTGCCCGGCGTCGGCAAGACGATGCTGGCACGCGCGCTGGCGCGGTCCATCGGGGCAACATTCAGTCGAATTCAGTTCACTCCGGATATGCTCCCCTCTGACGTGACCGGTATCACAATCTACAACCAACGCTCAGGGGAATTCGAGTTTCGGCCTGGTCCCGTAATGGCGCAGATCGTGCTCACCGATGAGATCAACCGCGCGACGCCAAAGACGCAATCGGCACTTCTGGAGACAATGGAAGAGCGCCAGGTTACTGTTGACGGAACGACATATCCGATCGATGAACCTTTCCTGGTGATCGCCACCCAGAACCCGATCGAGTACGAAGGAACCTTTCCGCTCCCCGAGGCCCAACTCGATCGTTTCATCGTGCGTATCCGCCTGGGCTATCCGGCTCCTCAGGAAGAAATCGCGATGCTCGACTCGCAGCAGTATCGCCACCCGGTTGCTGAGCTGCGTCAGGTCGTTTCAACTGAGGAGTTGTTGCAAGCTCAGCAGGCTATTCGCGATGTGTATCTCAGCTACGATATGAAAGCCTACATCGTGGAGATCGTCTCAGCGACGCGGCGTCATCCTGATGTCTATCTGGGCGCCAGCCCACGCGGCGCCCTGGCGCTTTATCGTATGGTTCAAGCGCATGCGGCGGTAGCCGGACGTGACTATGCGGTGCCCGATGATGTCAAGTTGTTGGCCGAGCCAGCGCTCGCCCATCGCATTATCCTGGGCCCGACGGCGCGCACCAAGGACATCGCGGCGGGTACGGTTGTTCAGTATATTCTCAATACGACGCCTATTCCGGGGGCAACTGTCGGGCAGCGTTACCCGCAAAGCTAGCTGAGATGATCTACCGTCGCAATGTCGTTTATTTCCTGATCCTCCTCTCGATTATTGGAGGCTTCCGGCGCGCCTTTTTCTTTCATATCGCCTATGTGTTCGCCGCATTGCTTTTGCTTTCGCTGCTGTTTTCATGGCTGTCGGTCAATTGGGTTCGCATCGGCCGGCGCACCTATGTGAAACGTCTTCAGGTTGGCGATCATTTTGACGAGATCTTCATGGTGCGCAATACCTCGATAGTGCCCAAGCTTTGGATCGAGATTCAAGATCATTCGACGCTTCCACACCATCATAGTAGCCATGTTGTGCCTACCTTGCGCGGACGACAGAACTACCGCTGGCGGGTACAGACACCCTGTACCCGGCGTGGCCAGTTCACACTTGGCCCGGTGACGCTCTCCAGTGGCGATCCTTTCGGGTTTTTCCAATCCGCACGCCATATCAACGCCACACATCAGGTGATGGTCTTTCCGCCGACAGTGCCTATCTACGAGTTTGCAACGCCGCTGGGCGCATTATCCGGCGGGCATGCGGTCCGACGCCGTACGTACGAGGTGACTCCCAATGCGGCTGGCATCCGCGAGTATGCCCCTGGTGATAGTCTCAATCGCATCCATTGGAAAAGCTCCGCGCGACGGGGTAAATTGATGGCCAAAGAGTTTGAGCTTGATCCCCTAGGTGATGTCTGGATCTTCCTGGATCTATCGCGTCACTCGTTGGTTGCAGAGCACTCCTACTGGGGCGGGGCGGATTACGTTCTCTCTCCATCATTGCGCCTGCCACCCAGTACTGAAGAATACGGTATCGTTGCGGCGGCATCCTTGGCCCAGCATTTCTTGGACCAGAACCGGACTGTCGGCTTCTTGACCTATTCCCCGCATCGTGACTACATCGCCCCGGATCGCGGTGATCGTCAGTTCATCGACATTCTGGAGACACTGGCCCTGGCGCGCAGCGAGACGGAGGTTACCTTACAGCAAATGTTAGCCCTAGAAGGCCACAATCTGATGCGTGGGACAACGCTAATTGTGGTCTCTGCCTCCCTCCAGACCAACTGGGTCGCCGAGGCCTACGCGCAGACGCAGCGCGGTCTTACTGTTATCGCCGTCGTCATCGACCCTTCCAGCTTTGGGCTGATGGGCGTTGATTTTGAACTGGTGCAACGGCAGATTGAGTCTGCAGGTGTGCTGGTGTACCCGGTTCGCCGCGAAGATGATCTGACGGCGGCGCTGAGTTACCGCCCTGGACCCATGGCTCGCTAGGTTACTTATGGCGCACGAATCCACGACGACTTCACGGCTCGCCCTCTGGCAACACCGCTACCTTTTCATCGCTGTTTTCACCAGCGGGATGACAACCCTGGCGATTGAGCTTTCCGCCTCGCGCCTCCTGGGGAATTTCTATGGGACCAGTAATCTGGTGTGGGCGAACGTGATCGGCCTGATGCTCATCTACCTGACGTTTGGCTATTTTCTGGGCGGACGCTGGGCGGACCGTTCTCCTTACCCCGAGACGTTTTACCGAATAATCATCTGGGGCGCTTTTCTGGCGGGCGTGGTTCCGCTCGTCGCGCGCCCGATCTTGCGCACGGTAGCGGGCGCTGTGAACGATTTTGACGATCTCAGCGGCGCTGAGGTTGGCCTGGCGCTGGGGTCATTTGTCAGCGTGCTGGTGCTGTTTGTCGTCCCGGTAACGTTATTGGGCTGTGTATCGCCTTTTGCCATTCGCCTTGCCATCAAGAACACCGACGACGCGGGCAAAACCAGCGGCACGATCTATGCGATCAGTACACTTGGCAGCATTGTGGGTACCTTTGCGCCAGTTCTCCTGGTGATTCCGGCAGTCGGTACAACCCGCACCTTTCTCATCTTCGCCGGCATCCTGCTCGTGGTGGGTCTGGGGGGGAAGTTCCTGCACCTAAGGCGTTTCGATCTGCGCGCACTATGGATGCCTGTGCTCCTGGCGATCCTGGCCTTCGTGACCTTGCAGGGCCCCCAACGGCCGCCGCCGCCAGATATGGAACTCCTATACGAGCGGGACTCGGCTTATAACCTGATCCAGGTGGTCGAGGATCAGCAAGGGATGCGCTATTTGCTACTCAATGAGGGTCAGGGATACCATTCTCAATGGCACCCTGAAGAGGTCTATTATGGCCGGACATGGGGCTATTTTCTAGTGGGGCCGTATTTCAATGCACCGCCGTATCGGCCGCGTGAAGTTCAGCGGCTGGCCATCGTAGGGCTGGCGGGAGGGACAATTGCGCGTCAGTACACCGAGGTCTATGGTACAACCCTCCCCATTGATGGGATCGAGATTGACGGCGCTATTGTTGAGGCCAGCCGCCAATATCTGGGCATGGATATGCTGAATCTGAACGTATTGGTGGCCGATGGCCGCTATGGCTTCAAGCAGCTCGACGAACGCTACACCGTTGTTGGCGTCGATGCCTATCGGGTACCCTATGTGCCCTGGCACTTGACCACGGTCGAGTTCTTTGAAGAGATCGAAGCCAAACTCACGCCCGATGGCGTTGTGGTTATCAACGTCGGACGCACACCTGATGACCGCCGGCTGGTGAACGCGATGGCGGCGACAATGCTGGAGGTCTTCCCCAGTGTCCACGCGATGGATGTACCCGAATCGCTCAATACTATTCTGGTCGCGACGCGCCGGCCGACTGGGGCCGAGAACCTGGCCGCTAACCTGGCCGTTATAGATGGCACAGAATACCCGCTCCTGGAGATGGCTATTGAGACCGCGATTGATAGTCTGGTGCCCCTGGAGCCATCCGAGACGATTTTCACTGATGACCACGCCCCTGTAGAGCGGATCATCGATAGCATGGTCATTGAGTACCTGCTAGGAGATGCTGTCCCCTAGGTAGCCTATGAATACACCCACCCCTCACCCCGATTCCTCGCTTTCCGAGCGTAACACGGCTCCGCCGGATATCCTGCCCCGTTTTGTCCTGCAGATGCTTCAGGGATTAATTGTACTCACCTTACCGGTGGTGTTGATCCTGGGTAGCGTACGCCTGGTGATGAGCGAGGCATTTCTGTGGCTCGAGTATAACCGACCTGGTTTTCCTGAAGACCCCTACGGCTTCACGACCGAGGATCGCCTCGAGTACGGCCCCTATGGAGTGCGCTATCTGGTCGAAGAGCGCGATATCAGCTATCTGGCTGAGTTAGAGATTGGTGGAAAGCCAGCTTTCAATCGTGATGAGCTACGGCATATGGAGGATGTGCAGGATGTGACACAGGCGGCCCTGCGCGTGCTACTGCTGGGGACGGCGCTGCTGGCGATTGGCTTCATTCCACTGGCGCGCCAGCCTAGATTACGACCACGCTTACGTCAGGCCCTGCGATGGGGCGGGTGGCTGACGTTTGGTGTTTTCATGATAACGACCGCGGTCATGCTCGTGAGCTGGGGGTTCTTCTTTGAAGCCTTCCACGATGTCTTCTTCGAGGCGGGTACCTGGCAATTCTATAAGAGTGATACCCTTATTCGCCTTTACCCTGAGCAGTTCTGGTTCGATGCTGCGCTCTCGATTGGGCTTCTGGCATCACTCGGGGCTGGACTTTGCGTGGCTATCCCGTGGTATTGGGAGTGCCGGCTGGCACGACAGGCTGCTACGCCGTCAGATGCGGATACGGATCCTGCGTACCCAGTGGAGGCGACATGAGCAACCCCTTCCGTGCACTACCCAGTGTCGATGCGCTTGCCAGCCGGTTGGAGAATAACGATGCTCCACGCCCGCGCCTTATCGCCGCGTGCCGCACGGCCCTGGATCAGGCGCGCGATATGATCCGCTTGGGTGAAGGGCCGCCATCTGAGGCAGAATTGGTCGCAGCTGTGGCACGGATTCTCGCGGAGGATGACCGTCTCAGTCTGCGCTCGGTGATCAATGCCACCGGGGTGATCGTGCATACCAATCTTGGGCGGGCGCCGCTCTCAACTGAAGCGCAGCAGGCGATGATTGACGTGGCCCGTGGCTACAGCAATCTTGAGTACGATCTTGCCGCCGGACGACGGGGCAAGCGCGATACCCATGTTGAGGACTTAATCGTCGAGATCACTGGTGCTGAAGGGGCCCTGGTCGTCAACAACAATGCCGCAGCCGTCTATCTCGCCCTCAGCGCGCTGGCGGTTGGGCGCGAAGTGATTATCAGCCGGGGGCAGTTGGTCGAGATCGGCGGCGGCTTTCGTGTCCCGGACGTGATGCGTCAGAGCAATGCCCATCTGGTTGAGGTAGGGACGACCAACCGCACGCGCCTGGCCGATTATGCCAATGCGATTACCGAACAGACGGTCGCGTTAATGCGGATTCACTCCTCGAATTTCCGGATGATTGGCTTCACCGAGGAGACCAGCCTTGACGCGATGGTCACACTGGCCCACGAGCGGGATCTGATTGTACTGGATGATCTGGGGAGTGGTACCCTGCTCGATACCGGTCTTTATGGGCTGGATCATGAGCCGACTGTTTTTGAAAGCATCACGGCGGGGGCGGACGTCATTACTTTTAGCGGGGACAAGCTGCTCGGCGGTCCTCAGGCTGGCCTCCTGGTGGGGCGCCGGGATCTCATTGAGCAGCTCAAACGGCATCCACTGGCCCGGGCCCTGCGCCCGGACAAACTGTGCTTGGCAGGTTTGGCGATGACGCTCAAGCACTATCGTGATGGCGAAGCGATAGAAAAGATCCCGGTATGGCAGATGATTACTATGCCCTTGGCACAGCTTGAGGCCCGTGCCCGGGTCTGGACAGGGCGTCTTGGAGGCAAGGTGAGAGACGCAACCTCAACCGTGGGCGGTGGCAGCCTGCCCGGCAACACACTGCCCACGCGTGCCGTGGCACTTCAAGTTGACGCGCCTGATCAGTTCGTTGCCCGGTTGCGCCAGGCCGATCCACCGGTTATCGGCCGCATTCAGGATGACCTTCTGTGGCTCGATCCACGCACCGTGTTGCCTAACCAGGATGAGACTCTCCTGGCAATTGTTGAAAGCGCGCTAGCGTGATTGCTTTTGGGCTCGATCTGGCGGGTTATTCGACGGGCAAGTCCGGCTTTGCCAGGGCGCGCTGGGATGGTGATGCGGATCTGCAAGTGGTTGTCTATCAAGACCACCCCTTGGCGCAGAAGTACGCGGGTGTTGCCCCCCTGGCAGACATCGTGGCTAAGGAGCGTTCACTCCTGGCTGCTTGTCTGACCGCGGGGGCCCTATACGTCGATATTCCGATCGATCTACAGGGATTGCCGTCACCGGAGAATCCGTTTTTTGCCTGGGAATTGACGCGGCGTCCCATCGATTTCGCGTTTCAGGCGATGCCAGCTCTGGCGGATCGTATCGGCGCTCCCATGGCCCGGTTCAGGCATCTTCTCGCTGGCCTCGACAATGCGACGGTCGGCGAGAATGTCTTCGAAACTTACCCTGCCCTTTCCCTGCGCAACCTGGGCCTCACGGCGCGTGGCTACAAGAATCAGCACGCGCGCTATCATGAGGGGGAGTGGCAGGGAGGGTATCTGGCTGAGCTGCTGAATGCACTGGGTTTTGAAGCTGATGATGGTTCGGTTATTGATGACGACGCCTTCGATGCTATGATCTGTGCACTAACTGGCGTCGTGGGACTGGATCATTGTCTGGCGGGTTCTGCCCTGGAAGCAGAAACCGCTGCGCTCCTCCGCGCCAGGACGCCGCTGAAAGAGCATGCCCATATTCGAATAGCGGTGCCGGTTGGCTACGCGGTGCTGAAGTCATTACCATAGAATTTGCGCCAGGGGACACCCTGCTTTAGCGGGGTGGGGAATGGCGCTTTCCTCCTTGTTTCTCGCGTGATAGAATCAAGCATTACATCGATGCGCAGAAGGGTCAATCGCGGATGATCCGCACCTACCAGTACCGGCTGTATCCGAGCAAGGCCCAGGACCGCGCTCTTGATTTC
>JAADYW010000302.1 GCA_010092845.1 Chloroflexota bacterium | reverse complement strand
TGGCGCCTGCAATGTTGAAGCGGTGGATGCCACCAGTGGCGTGCTATCCTGGGCACAGATTGCCGCGCGCCTGGACGCTGGCTGGCCAACGCGCCCGGAAACTATACCCGGATTATCAATCTAAGAGGATATTGATGGCTCACTATTCAAATACTGGCAAGACCATTCGTTTAGGCCGTGTACTTGATCCTAAATCCGAGCGTGCCGCCGTCGTTGCATTCGATCACGGCGTGCATCTCGGTGCCATTCCCGGCACACTAACCCCCGGCCAGACTCTGGAGACTCTGGCCGCTGCCGGGGCAGACGCCTTCCTGGTAAGCCCGGGGGTGGCACGCGAATTCGCCAGCGTTTTCGCCGGGCGGGGCGCACCCGGACTGGTTCTGCGGCTGGACTGGACGAATCGCTGGCGCGACGAAGCAACTGCACTGGGCAATCCCGAAGGCCACGGCCGGCTGATTGGCAGCGTCGAAGATGCTGCACGGCTTGGGGCCGATGCGGTTCTGGTGTATATGTTTATCGGTTATGAGGACCCCGATGTCGAAGCACGGCAGGTGGCTGATGTAGCCCAGGTCGCCCAGGCGTGCGAAACGTTGGGTATCGGCTGCATCATCGAGCCAATGCCGCGCGGGTCGCGGGTAGGAGATAATCCGTATCGCAGTGACTACATCGCCCTCGGCGCCCGAATGGCCTGCGAACTTGGCGCCGATATCCTGAAAACAGATTATAGCGGCAACAGCCAGACATTCACCCAGGTGATTGCTGCCTCCTTCCGGCCGGTACTCATCGCGGGCGGGCCCAAAACGGAAAGCCTGCGCGAGGCCCTTGATATGGTCCATGGCGCATTGGCAGCGGGGGCGGCGGGCATGTTCATCGGGCGCAATGTATTTCAGGCGCCGGACCCAACATTGATGATGCAAACCCTGAGCCAGATCATCCATCATGACTTGAGCGTCGATGACGCAATGGCGCGCTTAGCGTGACATAGATTCCAGATTATTCAAAGGGAACAAACATGCCTACTTATACCCTACCCAAAACCGAACTCCCCGCTCCACCCGAACCAAACACGGCAATTCTAATCGCCAGTGGCGACCTGCGGCAATCGGCTAACGAAGTCTGCTGGCCAGCCCAGGAAGATATGGAAAAGCGCGTTACCACAGCATTTGCCAATGAAGGTATCGCCGTCCAGCGTGGACATCCTTATGACCCCGACCGCAAACATGGCTTCATTTGGAGCCAGCGCATGGGCATGGACATTTTCCAGTCGATTCATCCGGATGCACCACTCATCGTTGCCGAGGCTGTCTGGCAATACAGCCACCATGTCCTGGCCGGCTTACGCGACCATCGCGGCCCGATCCTTACCGTGGCGAACTGGAGCGGGCAATGGCCGGGCTTGGTGGGGCTCTTGAACCTGAACGGATCCCTCACGAAGATGGGCGTCCCCTATAGCTCGATCTGGAGCGAGGATTTCAATGACCCGTTCTTCCTGAAAGGCATCCGGCAGTGGATTCGTGATCGAAGAATCGACCACGATACCAGCCATGTCCGTGACCTGGACTACGACACCTTGCCCCGCGAAGAGTTTGAACTGGGCCTGGCTCTGGCTAAGCAATTGAAGCGTGAGAAGGCGATCCTGGGCGTTTTCGACGAGGGCTGTATGGGCATGTACAATGCCATCATCGACGACGAATTGCTCAATCCCACCGGAGTTTACAAGGAACGACTGAGCCAATCCGCTCTCGTCGCCAGGATGCAGATGGTGGCTGAAGAGGAGGCACAGGCAGCACGGGGCTGGCTGGATGCACGTGGCATGACGTTTGTCACCGGCACGGATGAGGCCACAGAACTGACGGATCGCCAGATCCTGGAACAGCTCAAGATGTATATCGCGGCGGTGCAGATCGCACACGAATTCGGCTGCGCGGCCATCGGAATTCAGTATCAGCAGGGCCTGAAAGACATGGCTCCGGCCTCGGATCTGGCCGAAGGCTTACTGAACAACGTCGCGCGTCCCCCGGTTTACCATCCTCACAGCGATGAGGAGCTCTTTGCTGGACAAGCGTTACCGCACTTCAATGAAGTAGACGAGGGCGCTGGGCTGGATGCCCTGGTGACCAATCGTGTCTGGCGCGCGATGGGTATTGACCCGGCAACCACACTGCACGATCTGCGGTGGGGCGAGCACTTCAATGGGGACGGGGTTGATGACTTCGTGTGGGTATTCCTGATCTCAGGTGCGGCCCCTGCTTCACACTTCATCGATGGCTATGCCGGCGCTTCCAGCGAGCGCCAACCCCCGATGTATTTCCGCTTGGGTGGTGGGACTCTCAAGGGCATCAGCAAACCTGGGGAGATCGTCTGGAGCCGTATCTTCGTGATGGACGGGCGGTTGCATGCTGATCTGGGTCGGGCCTCAGTCGTCGCGTTACCCGCGGCGGAGACAGAACGTCGCTGGCAAAACACGACGCCCCAATGGCCGATCATGCATGCGGTTCTGCATGGCGTATCACGCGATCAGATGATGGCCCGGCATAAGGCTAATCATCTCAATGTCGCCTATGCTCCCTCGGCCGCGGCGGCCAATCGCGCTCTGGCAGCCAAGGCCGCTATGCTCGCGGCGATGGATATTCAGGTACACCTCTGCGGTGATGTGAATTGGGAGCAGGGCTGATGGGTGAACTGCTACTTGGCGTTGATGTCGGGACGTATAGCACCAAAGGGGTACTGGTTACGCCCGATGGGAAGGTCTTGAAGAGCCACATTGTCGAGCACACGATGGATATTCCGCGGCCTGGTTGGGCTGAGCAGGATGCTGATGCAATCTGGTGGCACGATGTTGCGCAGGTTTGCCGGGCCTTGCTGGATGGTGCGCCGTATACTGGGGAGGACGTTGCCGGCGTAGGGCTTAGCGCCATCGGGCCCTGTATGCTGCCGTTGGACCAGGCGGGAAGGCCAGTGCGCAAGGGGATTCTCTATGGCATAGATACGCGAGCAGGGGCCCAGATCGCGAAGCTCAATGCGTCCCTAGGCGAAGAACGTGTATTCGCTTTCTCCAAAATGGCCTTCACCAGCCAGGCCATCGGTCCGAAAATCTTGTGGATGCGTGAAAACGAACCTGAACTATGGGAGCAGATGGCTCGCATAACCACCGCCAGTAGCTATCTGGTTTTCCGCATGACGGGCGAGCATGTGATCGACCGCCATACGGCCAGCCACTACATGCCGCTGGTGGATATGGAGACGCTTGAATGGTCCACGCGCTACGCTGATAGCCTCGTCGCGCCGTCATATCTGCCGCGCCTGGCCTGGAGCGATGAAGTTGCCGGAACGGTTCACTCTAGTGCAGCGCAAGAGACGGGCCTCAAGGTCGGGACACCGGTCGCCGTGGGTGCGGTAGATGCCCTCAGCGAGGCCATCAGCGTGGGGGTGACCCAACCAGGCGATATGATGATCATGTACGGGAGTACGACGTTTTTCATCATCGTGCTAGAGGCGCCGGTGCCCGATCCCCGGGTCTGGACCACGGGCGGTGCTCGGCAGGGACAATATAATCTGGCAGCGGGCATGGCGACAACCGGCGCCCTGACACGCTGGTTCCGCGATACGCTCGCCGCCGACCTCGGCGAAAACGCCTACGGACAGCTCTTTGAACAGGCCGCCAGCGTGCCTGCCGGGGCCAATGGTCTGCTCATGCTACCCTACTTCAGTGGAGAACGCACGCCCATCAACGATCCCCAGGCACGGGGCATCTTCGCCGGCTTGACCCTATCCCATAGCCGGGCTGATCTATTCCGCGCCGTCCTGGAAGGGGTCGCCTTCGGGATCCGCCACAATATCGAGACCTTCCAGGCCATCGGCGCACCGGTAGACCGTATTGTGGCCGTTGGGGGCGGTACCCAGAGCCAGACCTGGGTCCAGGTCGTCTCGGATATTACGGATGTCCCGCAAACAATCCCCGCCTTGACGATAGGCGCTAGCTATGGAGATGCTTTCCTCGCTGGTGTGGCAGCGGGCAATCTTCGTTGGGCTGATCTCAGCGCCTGGGTCAAGCCAGGACAAACCATCATCCCGCAGCCAGCGCACCGAGAGACCTATGATCGTCTGTACACGAACTACCTGCAGCTCTATGTACAGACGCGTGATGTTATCCACCAACTTGGCACGATCTAGCCGTGCTATGTAGGTTGTAAGTGGCGTTGGCGAGCCAGATGGCTCCCGCCGCTGGCCTGAAACACCAGCAAGAAACGTGCCACCTGGCCGCTGTTATTGTCAAAGCGGTGCGGCTGTGTCGCCTCGAACAGCAAGCTGTCGCCCTCGGTCAGGTGGTAGGTTTCTGTCCCGACATAATAGGTGATCCTGCCAGTCAGGCAGAAGACCAGTTCTTGGCCCTCATGGACGACTAGGTCACTGCCGCTGCTCGGCTGAACGACAATAACAAAAGGCTCAAGTTGTTGGTGGCGGAGGCCGATCCCCAGGCTCTCGATCTGCACCCCCTCCTGCTGGTAAACCACACGTTGATTGTGCTTCACCAAGACAGTTGATGCTTTTGGCTCATGCTGAAAGAAATCTGTGATAGGGACATTGAGCGCATTTGCCAGCGAATGCAGTGAAGAAACAGTGGGGGAGGTCTCGCCGCGTTCCATACGACTAATGGCGTTAATCGAGAGACTGCTCTGCTCAGCGAGCGCACGCAGCGAGAGACCACGTTGCTCTCTGAGTGCACGGATTCGCTTTCCCACACCGGATTCTGGTGCTTGTTCAATCATCATTTGCCGGACTTCTACTAATGGGCACAATTTTTCCAGTAAATTGTAACACAATCGATTGGGTGCGTACCCTTTGGTGTTAGGATTGGGATAGAATTAATGGTGGTTTCTACTCTCAATACCTTGGCTGATTTAGGGAGGTAATAACCACAACTAATGTTATACATGGTGGTTCTAGGCGCTGCCATCTTCTGTGCCTTTCAAGCGCTGCGTGCCAAGAAGCTTATTCTATCGGCACTCTGGCTGGCGGGGGTAAGTGCGCTAACATCCGCCACATTGTATGCGTTAGGGGCACACGAGGCAGCGGTGATCGAACTCAGCGTTGGCGCTGGGTTGGTCACAGTGCTTTTTGTTTTCGCCATCAGCATAGCCGGCGAAGACGCGATCACCCAACCGCCGTTTCTGCCTCGGCCGCTCTCCGTTAGCATCACTGTGGGCGCTATCGCGCTACTTGCTATTCTGATCTTGCCATTAGAAGATCTTGATGTTCCACTCTCTGAGCCATCCTTCCGCGTGCTCTTGTGGGAGGAACGCAACATTGACCTCTTGGTTCAGATTGTCCTGATCTTCGCCGGCTCATTAGGTATGCTAGGGCTACTGGTCGAGGATCAGAGCAGGCCCCGAGCAACGGTATCTCCCCCTCCAGAAGACAACACTGTTGAAAACGCAACCGCAGAGGAGCAACAAACATAATGCCCTCCACGTTGAACATCATCCTGCTAGGCGTTCTGGGACTATTGGGGATCGGTATCTATGGTCTGCTGGTGATTCGCAATCTGATAAAGGTGGTGGTAGCGCTGCAGATTCTTGTCAAGGCCGTTCTGCTGGCTCTGGTGGCTGCTGGCCACGCAAGTGACCAGATTAACCTGGCCCAGAGTCTCGTGGTTACGGTGATCGTGGCCGACACGGTGGTGGCTGTGATCGGTTTGGCGCTAGCAGTGCAGGTCCAGCGCCACCTCGGCACACTGGATGTAAAAGAGCTTTCAACCCTCAAGGGTTAAGGAAAGGCGATGTTTGATCTCGTTCCGTTGATTGTCGTGTTTCCCGCCATTGGCCTGATTGTCAATCTTTTCTGGGGGAAACGGTTTTCTGAGCAAACATCTGGCTGGATTGCCAGCGCCGCCGCGGGCCTGTCGTTTGTGGTCACGGTGTTGCTGATGATTGCGCTGGCCGGCCAGTCAGAAGGTGAGACTGTCAAACTCGTCGACTGGATTGTCGTCGGTGATCTCGACATCGCTTGGCGCTTCCAGGTCGATACTCTCTCCGTGACGATGATGATGGTCGTCACCGGCGTCGGAACTTTGATTCACGTCTACTCTATCGGCTACATGCACGGCGACCCAAAGTATCCGCGTTTCTTCGTCTATCTCAATCTGTTCCTGATCGCGATGCTCGTGCTTGTCAGTGCCAGCAGCTTCCCAATGCTCTTTGTCGGGTGGGAAGGGGTCGGCCTGTGCTCATTTCTGCTGATCGGCTTCTGGTTTGACCGTGCCGGTGATGCTGGGCGCAACAATAGCGAAGCTGCCCGCAAGGCGTTCATCCTTAACCGGATCGGCGACTTCGGTTTCCTTTTTGCTATGTTGCTGCTGTTCAGAGAATTCGGGACCCTCGAGTTTGAAGGGGTATTTGCCCATGCTGAGGAAACCCTCGAATCCGACTCGACGCTGGCTATCGGCATTACCTTGTGCCTGCTCCTTGGAGTAACCGCGAAGAGCGCCCAGATCCCGCTTTATACGTGGCTTCCTGACGCCATGGCAGGCCCGACGCCTGCCTCGGCCCTTATCCACGCCGCAACAATGGTCACGGCCGGCGTCTATCTCATCACCCGTACCCATGTCCTGTTCGAGCTGGCACCGTTCTCTGCCGATGTGACAGCCGCCGTCGGCGGCGTGACTGCCCTGCTGGCAGCAACGATTGCTGTCGGCCAGTATGACATCAAACGTGTCCTGGCCTATTCAACCATCAGCCAGCTTGGTTTCATGGTAGCAGCAGTTGGTATGGGGGCTTATGTGGCCGGCATCTTCCACCTGATTACCCATGCCTTTTTCAAGGCGCTGCTGTTCCTTGCCGCCGGGTCGGTTATTCACGGTGTGGAACATGGGCATCACGACTCAAACGAGCCATTCGATGCCCAGGACATGCGTAACATGGGCGGGTTGCGGCACAAGATGCCAACCACCTTCTGGGTATACATCATTGGAGCAGTGGCGCTGGCGGGCATTCCGCCGCTGGCGGGCTTCTTCTCCAAGGATGAGATACTCAATGCCGGGATGGAGCATAACTTGCCGGTTTATATTTTGCTGACCCTGGCGGCTTTCCTGACGGCCTTCTATATGGGGCGGCAGGTCTTCATGGTGTTCTTCGGCGAGACGCGAAGCGACGCCGCAGAACGCGCTGTGGAGAGCAGCTCGCTTATGCTGTGGCCGATGATGGGGCTGGCTGGGCTGGCCACCGTTGGCGGGATATTAAATTTGCCGGGCGTGCATTCTCTGGGCCACTGGCTAGAGCATAGCCTCGGCAAAGAAGAGGTCTTGGAATTCAGCGTCATTGTCGCCGGGATTTCGACGATCATCGCCCTGCTGGGTATTGGCTTGGCCTACCAGCTCTACGGCCGCCGGCCGCTAGGGCGGGAGGCACAGGATCCTCTAAAACCCATCCTTGGCGGCATCTTCGCAGCCATCAACCAGAAATGGTGGGTCGACGAGACCTACGCACGCCTGGTCGTCAGGCCCTTCCGGGGGCTGGGGATACTGCTGGCTGCCTATGACTTCAGCCTCTTCCGTCAGTTCGATCGCCAGACGTTCAAGCGGACAAATAGCGTCTCCCGGCTGGCGCGAGTCACGCAGACGGGTTACCTCAACTGGAATCTGATCGGGATTATCGGCGGTTTGCTCGTCATTCTGATTATTCTGGCCTGGCGGGGGGTTGCCTGATGGACACAACAAATGCGTTGTCACTAATCGCGATTCCGCTCGCCACCTCGCCGCTGATTTACTTTATCGGGCGCCTCGCTACGTTTCGTGCGCAGCAGCTTCCCGAAGCCCGACGGCCCTCGATTGCACGAGGTGTCGGCTTGGTTGTACTGGCCATCGCGTGGGCACTCTTCGGGATTGTGGCACTCGATTTTGACGAAAATGGCGCTGCGACATTCACTGAAGGCTCCATTGCTCTTCAAGTAGATGGCGTGAGTCTCCTCTTCACGCTACTGGCACTGGCACTGGCGACGGCGGTAATCATCTCCTCGGGGCCCTACCGGCGGATCGGAAGCCTTGGTGAGGAGAAATTCTACGCACTGTTGGTCGTGATTACCGGCACCATGATTGGGCTGGTGTGCACGGCGGATCTGTTTAACCTG
>JAADYW010000056.1 GCA_010092845.1 Chloroflexota bacterium | reverse complement strand
GTCCTTGAAGGAAACCTTCGCTCATGAACTCCAAAATGAGTGGAAGGGTATCAAACGCAATGGTGACCAGGCCATCCTCCATGGCCGCCTGTTCCCACAGGGGCATAGCACCACGCCCGGCAAAGAGCGGCCACAGACCGACAAAGAACCACCCATCAAGCTCGGGATGGGCACGCATCACAGCCTCGATAAGCTCGACGGCGCGCGTTGGCAAGTCATCGCTGTAGACGATATCTACAATCTCGATGTCGGGATAGTCGGCGATGAAGTCGCGGAATCCGTCGATGCGTTGCTCCAGATTCACTGAGCCAGGCACGCCGCTCATAATGGCAACCTGGCCGCTCTCGCCCATGGCCCGCACCAGCAGATCACCAGCAGCCTGGCCTCCTTTGTAGTTGTCGATACCGAGGTAAGTCAAACGACCGCTTTCGGGCGAGTCAGAGTCCCAAGTCATGACAGCAATCCCCAGGTCCAGTGCCTTCTGGATAGGGTCGACACATATGTCAGGATCAATGCAAGACAAGCCGATGGCATCGACGGTACCCAGATCCATTACTTCATCAAGTAGCGCGGCTTGATCTTCAGCAGATGCGGTCAGTGGAGCGGCATACAAAATCTCCACAGTGCAAGGACCTTCCTCAGTCAACTCAGCCGCGCGGGTTTCTGCGCCAATGCGACCCAATTCAAAAACCTGGTTATTTAGTGCCTTAGGAATCCAGGCAATCGTAAAGGAACCATCATCAAGCGGGCAAACATCCAAGGGCGGGAAAGGCGTTGGTGTTGGGTCATCCTGAGCAGATGTTAAAGGTCCGACAGCAAGTGTTAACAATACACAGATCATGAAATATGCTGGCAACCTCATGACAACTTCCCCGAAAATAAATCAGTTTACCCATAAGCCTAATTATATTCGGTTCCGGCGACGGTTGCAGTGCTGGAAGCGGCCAACTCCTCGTTATTCCAGTGATTGGCGTGTAGCCAGATTTGTAGACTTTGCCCGAGACACAAGACGGTTCAACATATGGCGAACGCGTGGGTCCTGACGCAATTGGTCGAAGGCAATTGCAATAATGATGACTGAACCGATTGCAACCGGTTGCCAGTAGGGATTGTAGCCAAGGAGATTGAGACCATTGCGCAGGACTTGCATTAATGCAGCGCCGATCAAGGTGCCCAGGATCGTTCCCTTGCCGCCCATGAGGCTAGTGCCCCCAATAACGACAGCCGCAATCACGTTCAACTCATAGGCATTGGCTGCATTGGGGTCCGCAACCCCCAACCGTGAGATCATGAGCGTACCGGCGATGCCACCCATCAGCCCAGATATCACATAGACCATGAACTTCGTGCGACGTACGTTGATACCAGAAAGCTCAGCAGCCTGCTCATTCCCGCCCACGGCATAGATCCGGTAGCCCCAGACCAGCCGTGTCAGAAATATGAACGCGATAACCCCCAGCACCACCATGATGATTGTTGGGTAAGGTATATTGAGACCTAAGACCGAATACTCGCCACGCCCCACATCGGTGAATTTCTCGTTGAGACCGCGTACAGGTTGTCCGTTTGTTGTCCCGTAACAGATACCGCGGGCAATACCCATCATGCCCAAAGTAGCGATAAACGGCGGCAGGTTGCCCCAGGCGATAAACGCACCATTGGCAGCCCCCAGTAATGCTCCCATCCCACAGCCAGCCAACAACGCCAGCGGAACATATTGATCTGCAACCAGCATCACCTCCCGTTCACGACCAGTCCGTGTTACTTCAATGCCTTGCTCAGCCCAGGGCGAAAAATCACCACTGACAAAATAGGCCGCAGCGAGACCAGACAACGCCATCACAGAGCCGACTGAGAGATCAATGCCCGCAGTAATGATCACCATAGTCTGGCCAAATGCAGCAATGGCAATCCACGAGAGGTTCAGCAAGTTGCTGCTCAAATTCTGGGGCTTGAGGAAGGTGTCCGTCTGGATACTCAGATAGGTCACCATGATGAGAAAAGCCATGATCACACCGATCTCCTGGCTGGTCAGGATTTTGCGCAGGACATGGCGTGTCTTCTTCATAAGCGAGCTACTTGAAAGGGACGATTCCAAAAGGTCATCTCGTTGCGGTAGTACAGTTTCATTACTCATGCCGGTTGTACCTCATGCTTGACTTGCAATGATTTCCGAAGAAAGCTGGCCACTGGCATAGGCCATAATAAGTTCCTGCGTAGCATCTTTCTTGTCCACAATGCCCGCCACTCGACCTTCGTGCATAACGACAATACGATCACTCATGGCAAGGATTTCAGGCATCTCGGACGACACCATAATGATGCCTATTCCTTGCTGCGTCAGGGCCGACATCAGCGCATATATCTCTGATTTGGCACCTACATCTATGCCGCGGGTTGGTTCGTCAAGGATCAGAATCTTGGGATTCAGAGCCAGCCATTTGGCCAACACAAGTTTCTGCTGGTTGCCACCCGAGAGGTTCTGCGTGGTTTGTTCGAGGCTCGGGGTTCGAACACGGAGACGCTCGACGAAGTCTTGAGCAACAGACCGAGCATGCTTGCGATGCATCCAGCCGACGTTGGTGTAGTCCTTTAGTGTCGGCAAGATGGTATTCAGGAGTACATTCAGTATCAATATGAGACCTTGATTGCCACGGTCTTCGGGCACAAGGCCAATGCCATTCTGAATCGCCTTATCTGGGGAATTGATATTGACCCGCTTGCCGTCTACCCAGATATCGCCACTATCTTTGGCATCCGCACCAAACAGCATCCGCATGGTTTCGGTGCGACCAGCACCGACCAGTCCGGCAAAGCCGAGGATTTCTCCACGGCGCAATTCGAACGAGACATCTTTGACCAAGTGTTGCCGCGACAGTCCGTCAACACGCAAGACAACATCACCAATCTCGGCTTGCTCTTTCTTGTACTTCTCACCGACTTCACGTCCCACCATCAGGCGGATAATCTCATCAATCCCCGTGTCGTGGGTAGCCAAGGTGCCGACACGTTGACCATCGCGCAGCACGATAATGCGATCGGATATCTCAAAGACTTCTTCCAAGCGATGCGTAATGAAGACCACTGCCAGGCCCCGCTCGCGCAGGTTGTTCATGATACTGAAGAGCACCTTCGTCTCATCGGCTCCCAGAGCCGACGTCGGCTCGTCCATAATGATAACCTGGGCATCGACCGCCAGCGCCTTGGCAATCTCGACCTGCTGACGCTCGGCGACAGATAGACTTTCCACCAGACTATTCGCTCGAATCCTCGCACCGACGCGATCCAAGAGAACTTGTGCGTCGCGTTCCATTCTGGCTCGATTGACAACATTCAGTAACTTCAATCCGCCACCATAGCGCGGCTCGCGTGACATGAAGATATTGGCCGCGGCGGTCTGGTTCAGAGTCAAGGTAAATTCCTGGTAAATAGTCGCGATTCCGAGAGCCTGAGAATGGGCTGGGTTCTGAGGGGTAATCTCGCGGCCCTTGAGAAAGATGCGTCCGGAGTCTCTTTGGTAAGCACCAGAAAGAATCTTCATCAGCGTGGATTTACCAGCACCGTTCTCCCCCAATAACGCCAATACCTCGCCAGGATAGATTTCAAAATCAACATTATCCAGCGCCAGCACACCCGGAAACTGCTTGGTTACATTC
>JAADYW010000301.1 GCA_010092845.1 Chloroflexota bacterium | reverse complement strand
TGACGGCTCCTGGTCAACGGTTTTCATGCGGCCATCCGGTCAGAACTGGTCGCAGCGTGGTGAAACCTGCTATAATGCCCCCGCTGACCAATAGACTTATAAGGGGGATCTGTCAGTGAGGCCACTAGTCGAATGTGTCCCGAATTTCAGCGAAGGACGACGCCAGGAGGTCATCGAGGCCATTGTCAACACCATCCGCAGCGCGGGGGCTGTACATGTGCTCGATGTCAGCAGTGATCCAGACCACAACCGCAGCGTTGTCACACTCGTTGGACCGCCCGAGGAACTAGAGCAAGCCATGTTCGCGGCCATTCGTACGGCTGCCGAGAATATCAATATGGAAGAGCACAGCGGCGAACATCCTCGATTTGGGGCCACGGATGTGGTGCCGTTTATTCCGATTCGTGATGTGAGCATGGAAGACTGCGTCGAGATGGCGGGCCGGCTGGCCAAGCGTGTTGGCGAGACACTGGACATTCCTGTCTATCTGTACGAAGAAGCTGCCACAAAAACGGAGCGCCAGAACCTGGCCAAGATCCGCAGCCGGAAGTTTCAATACGAGCAACTGAAAACCGCCATTGAAACCGATCCTGCGCGCATGCCAGACTTTGGACCGGCCAAGCTCGGCGCTGCAGGGGCGACAATCATCGGTGCGCGCCCCCCACTGATCGCATTCAACGTCTATCTCACTACGGACGATGTTGAAATCGCTAAGAAGATCGGACGTGCAGTCCGTGCCTCTAGCGGAGGCCTGGCATTTGTGAAAGGCGCCGGCTTCCTGGTCGAAGGCAAGGCCCAGGTCAGCATGAATCTGACCAACTACCAGAAGACGCCTGTGTTTCGGGTGGTCGAGATGATCCGGCGCGAAGCCCATCGCTATGGCGTCGAAATCCTCTCCAGCGAACTGGTCGGCCTGGCACCGCAAGAAGCGTTCATCGACAGCGCACAGTGGTATCTTCAGCTTGATGGTTTCCAGCCTGACCAACTCCTCGAAACCCGCATCGCTCAAGCAGAAGCGGAAGCCCAGGCTTCGCCGCTGGCCAAAGAGGAGCCGCCCGTCCCCGAAGAAGCTACCGGGCAACTCGCGGCAGCAGAAATCGATCAGGCCAGCCGGCCGTCAGCTTTTGTCGAGGCCGTCGGGGCGGCAAAGCCGACGCCAGGTGGGGGATCGGTCTCAGCACAGGTCGCGGCACTTGCAGCAGCCCTGGCCCAGATGGTCGCTGGTCTGACAATTGGCAAGAAACGCTATGCGGAAGTCGAAGACGAGATGCAAGCCGTACAGAAAGCTGCCGAGGATTTGCGCAATCGTCTACTGGATGATGTGGTGAAAGATGCGCAGGCTTTTGATCAGTTGATGTCTGCATTCCGCCTTCCCAAAGAGAATCCCGATCGTACACAGGTTATCCTGGAGAAAACGCTGGAGGCCGCTATCGTGCCACGCGATGTCTGTCGCCAGGCTTATGAAGCGCTCCAGTTGATTGAGAAGGTTGCCCGAGCAGGCAACAAGAACGCTGCCACCGACGCGGCGGTAGCAGCCCACATGGCCCTGGCCTCGATGGAAGGGGCTGCGCTCAATGTGCGCGTTAATCTGTTGGATCTGGAAGACAACGAACCGGCCCAGCAGATGCAGACTGAAGTCGAAGCCTTGCTGGCCCAGGCGCGGTCGCTAAAAGCCCAGATCATCAACGAAGCCGAGAAGCGCTCAGGATTAGCCAGTTAGGTCTTACGCAATGATCAACAAAGTAATCTGGATGCCCCTTCTACTGAGCATCATTACGCTGGTCTTCGCTGCCTGCAACGATGCCGACGCGAACCAAGTGCCTGAAGAGACCACGGTCGACAGCACTTCCAGTGCTCAGTCTGAGGCGGCATTGCCCTCACCGAATATTGTCTGGCGCCAGGCAGCCTTTACACCCACGCCAAGTCTCGCGCCCGCCGTCCAATCGGCAACCAACACTCCGCTGGCAGACGCGCAAGCTCCAACAGCGGTCATCTCACCCACCCCCGTTGAAGACCCGCTGAAGTTGCTGAACGGTGATCATTTCTGGCTACGGCGGCCCTTCGCCAAGAGTAATGGGGTTCGCGACTATATCGAAACTGCCTATCCCTATGGCACGACCGCATTGGGTTTCCGGCCCCATCATGGTGCTGACTATCCCAATCTGGCAGGAACATTTGTACGAGCCGTTGCCGACGGCACGGTGATCTACGTTGGCACTGACCTGGATCCCAATCGCCAGCTCTTCGGGCCCGAAACGAATTTCTACGGCAACCTGATCGTTCTGGAGCACCAGTTCGAATTGGCGGACCATCCAGGGGTCACGATAACCATGTACACACTCTATGGCCATCTCTCCGAGATCTACGTGGAAGAGGGGGTAACGATCGAGGCATTCCAGGAGATCGGCGCCGTCGGCCAGGCTGGCGTAGCTATTGGCCCGCATCTGCACTTGGAAGTGCGTCTGGGTGATGATCCCTACGACTATGGGGCAACATATAACCCCAGCCTCTGGATCCCGCCATGGAACGGCTACGGAATCCTGGCCGGGCGCGTCATGCAACGCAACGGCGAATTCCTGGCGGATGTCGAGGTGGAGATCATCTCTCAGGACACCGGGCGGACATACCGCACCTTCACCTATCACTATGATGAAGTGAACAGCGATCCCTGGTTTCAGGAGAACTTCGTAATGCCTGATCTCCCGGCCGGCCGTTATGATGTTCGGGTAAAATATCTGGGTCGCATTGCATACCAGTCGCAAGTCGATGTCTTTGATGGGCGTACCGCGATGATTAATGCGATCATCGATTAACTGAATCTCAACCAGTAAGGACCGCGTTGTGGCGAAAGCTGATCTTCTGATTGCTCTGGGAAAAGTGATTATTGCGGCTGCTTGGGCCGATGGTGAAATTACCAATGAGGAGATAAACGGCCTCAAAGACCTGCTCTTCCGGTTGCCAGATCTCACAGAGCGCGAGTGGCAGGTTCTGGATATGTACATTGAAAGCCCCGTCGCCGCGGATGAGCGGAGCCGCTTGGTTGAGGATCTGCGCCACCAGATCAACACCCCTGGTGATCGGGAGCTGGTTATCCAGACACTGGAGGACATCATCGCCGCTGACGGGACAATAACCGAAGATGAGCAGCAGGTGGTGGAGGAGATCAAGCAGGCCGTTACCGGGGTAGATGTGAGCATCATCGGGCAATTCTCAAGGCTCTTCAGCCGCCCGCTGCAGCGACGTTCAGCCGCCCTTGCCGACGCCCCGAACCGCGAAACCCACTTAGAGGACTTCATCAAGAACAAGGTCTATTATGGGGTCCAGCGCCGCTTAGCCGGGGGCGAAGCTAACCTGGACATCCCTGAAGACCGACTGCGGGTCTTGAGCCTCGCCGGCGGCATCATGGCTCACATCGCCCATGTGAATCGTGACGTAGATGAGGCCGAGATCACGGCCATGATCGCGGCGCTTCAGGCGAACTGGGCTGTCAGCGCAACTGAAGCGTCATTTATCGCCGAGGTGGCCATCTCAGATACCTCGCCCCAGATGGACTACTTCCGCATGACGCGGGAATTTGTGGAAGTATGTAGCCATGAGGAACGGGTGCGGTTTCTGGATGTTCTGTTCAGTGTCGCTACTGCAGATGGCAAGGCATCCTACGAAGAAATGGAACAAATCCGCCGGATCGCCAAGACCCTCAAACTGGACCAGCAGGATTTTATTAATGCCAAGCTGAAGATCCCACGCGAAAAACGCGAAGATTAGTATTTCGCTTTCGATCACAAAAAGATACAATCATTTGAGCTAAATACGTTTTTTATTGAGAGATTGTATGGACGGCGAAAATCCCCCTCCTGCCGAGACACGCGAAGTCGTTCTCGAGGCCCGCAATATCACCAAGCGTTTCCCTGGCGTAATCGCCAATGACGATGTCAATATCAAGCTGCACCGCGGCGAAATCCTGGCTCTGCTGGGAGAAAACGGCGCTGGCAAAAGCACATTGATGAACATCATCTATGGCCTCTATCATCAAGATGAAGGTCAAATCTTCCTCAAAGGACAAGAGGTGCGTTTCACCAGCCCGCGCGAAGCGATCTACAACCGCATCGGGATGGTTCACCAGCATTTCCAGCTCGTCGACGTGATGACTGTCGCAGAAAACGTCGTGCTGGGTGAGGAAAAGGAACGCCCGCTCTGGCACACCCTGTTCTCGATGGTATTCGTGATCTTCTTTGGGTTGGCCTTCACTTCATTGATCGTGTCGTATAACGGCCCGCTGGTCTACGAGACTTTCGGGTTTGCTTTGCTGGCTATTCTGCTGCCCTGGATTGGTGCACGTTGGCTGCTAACCGCCGCTGGCTTCACGATCTCGCTGGCGAGTGCGCTCATCTTTGCCATCACCGCCATTCCTGACGCCATAGAACCGATTCCGGAGATTATTGACCCGAACATCGGTCTGATTCCAGCTATTGGGATCTTCTTGACGGCTCTCGGTTTCGCGTACGGGGTCAGATTGCGTTTGCCTCAGGTGTTTTTCGATTTGCTGCGTCGCCGTCTTGGGCTTATTACGCTGACGCTAATCACTGCTGCCCTATTGATTCTGCTCACCCTCGCGACAGAGGTGGAGAGTCCCGCCACCGCAGCCTTCCTGTACAGCGCCTCCATCCTAACGGCGATTAACTACGGTCTGCCATCCTACGAGTACGAGATCCTGGTCGCCATTTTCGGGATGGTTATCATCGCTGGCATGGGCTACGCTATACCGGCGATCATATCCGCCAACCCATTTGCACGGTCGATACGTCAAGTGCTCTCAACCCGCATAAGAACCCCACTACCTGACGTGATAATCGATTTCGTAGCATTACTCCTTGTCGCTGCCACAGCTTTGATAACAGTGGCTCTGGGATGGCTTGCACTCAATACAATCTTGCCCACCGATAGCGAAATTGATGAAATGGTTGAGTTTCTGGCCCTCATTCAGGTGGCGCTGGGCATTGTCGGCAGCGTCGCGCTAGGGCTGGCATATGCGCTGGGTGCGATCTTTGATCGCTGGCAACGGATCGTCGCGGGCATGCGCCTGGTATGGGGTCTCGCTTGGCGCCTGGGTCTGATTGGCATCGCCCTGTGGTTAGCAGGATTGGCAGGCCAGATCAGCCAGATGATGATCATCACCAGTTTGCTTCAGACCGATGTTCCCTACGTGATCGAAGCCGACAACGCCGGCGCCAGTGGCGAGTATGAACTTGAAGTCTCGTGGCGCAATATCGAGCAACAGGGTAATACCAACGAGCAGATTGATGCGCTGCTGGCTGAAATCGACGAGACGTTCTATCGTCAGGAAACGTTCGAAAACACCAATGGCAATTACACCGGGCAAACCTATGTTGATGGCTATTTCGGCATTGATGCTGCCTGGCGCGATGCAGTGGATGATGTACCACCGATCGTTGAAGATGTTGTCGCCGCCGTTTTGCTAATTCTGTTTGCGTTGTTGGCCATTGGCACATGGCGGGGAACAAGCGTGTTTCCCGAAGTCCCTCAACAACACGATCTCGCCCTGATGGCGATTATCGCCGGCCTGTACGTGGCAGCAATCCCGCTGACCTCAGCAGGCGAACTAGGGACAGTGCCCCTGGTCATCTTGACGTTAGTGGGTGCAGCCGTAATGGCTGGCGTAGCCCTCCGCACGATTGCTGAACGCCGCAATAACCCGGATCGCATCCGGCCCATTACCCCTGTTGACACATTTATTGATGCCCTGGCCGACTTTCTCTATACCCTGACCAGTGTACGGAACACCCGTGCCGCCGCCGAACGCGTCGGCAACTTGTCACGCCAGTACGGCCTTGAGGTTGATCCGGATGCGATGCTAGAGAAACTACCGGTTGGGTTGCAACAGCGCGTTGAGATCGTCAAAGCGCTCTACCGGGAAGCCGATATCCTGATCCTGGATGAACCGACCGCTGTTCTGACACCCCAGGAAGGCCGTGAGCTATTCAAGATTATGCGGGAACTAGCGGCCCAGGGTGTCTCAATTATCTTTATCACACATAAGCTCAAAGAAGTCTTTGAAGTCGCGACCAACATCGTCGTGATGCGCGGCGGTAAAGTCGTTGGTACCACCACGCCCCAGGACGCGACCGAAGCCTCGCTAGCCGCCATGATGGTAGGTCGCGAGGTCTTGTTGCGTGTTGAGAAGACCGACGCTCAACCCGACGGACGGGTGCTACACGTGGAAAGCCTGCACGCTTATAATGACCGTGGCGCCAAGGCGCTTAACGGGGTTGCCTTCAACGTTCACGCTGGTGAAGTGCTCGGCGTTGCCGGCGTTCAGGGAAATGGTCAGAGCGAACTGGTTGAGGTGCTGACCGGCCTGCGGCCTATGGAAGAAGGTGCGGTTGAGCTGTTGGGACAAGAGCTCAAGCCGAAGCGCCACCCGGATGCCACGCCACTTAGGCGATTCTGGGCGGTGACACTCGATGCGCTCCTGGTCGGGTTCATGGCACTGTTCCTGAGCTATTTCTGGTCCTATTTCGGTGAGGGGGCGGATAGCTTCGAGATCGTCTCGATGCAGACACTAGTAATCTTTCTCGTGATCGATGCGATTTATACGCTCTCGACCTGGCAAATGTGGGGCACCTCTTTCGGCAAATCCGTCATGAGTCTGCAGATTGAATCCACGGCCCATTCCCATCGGCCTTCGCTCCTGGCACTTGCACAGCGCTATATTGCACAGTCGTTGATGCGCTATTCCGTTGTCGGTTATCCATTCGCTGCACTACTAACTGCGCTGCTGACCTCCTACGACCGCGAGGACGGTGGCCCAGCTACATTCCGTGAGCGTTTCCGGCATAGCCTTCAGTATCCCTGGTACGATGCGTTGCCAACCATCAAGTGCCGGGTGGCACATCACGTTGTCATTACTGCCCGGCTTATCAAGAACCTCGAGACCAGCCATGTCCCCGAGGACCGCCAACGCTTTGGCATGGTCAAGCCGTTTACCATCGCTGAGAATCTCATCCTGAATGACTACTATGAAGCACCTTATGCACGGCAGCCTTCTCCATTGCGACTACCGCTCCTGACAGCCGCCTATACGGTTGTTTTCGCCGCCGTCTTCGCGTCCCTGGGTTATCTCTGGCTATATGTCTGGAATGGCTGGTTGTGGAACGATCTCCTGGACCGTTATGGCGTTCCGGCAGCAGGTTCTATACGGGCCATTCCCACCGAGGTTGGCATGTCTGCGCTCCAACGGAACTATCTCAATGACCCATTGCTGGTGTCGCTAGGGACCCTGCTGGTTATGGTGTTGCTGGTGGGAGTGGCAAGCTACCTGATAAGCAATCTCCTCTTGCGCCTCATCGCGAAACCACATCAGATTGGCCCGCCCATCGCAACAGTCTTCGCCGGGTTCGTGCTGACCAATATCGTGGTATCGGCGCTCGATAGGATCCTACCAGCGCTGCACGATGGACTGATGCTGCTGTCCTTCGCAGTGATATCACCTGGATTACAAGCACTGGACACTGACTTCAACGGCGCAATCAACAAATCATTGCTGGCCTTGCTGGCCTTGGCCGTCCTATTTATCAGTGGCTTGATCTATGCCTGGTTGATGGAACGGCTTGAGCAGCAACCCAACTTTCGCCAACTCCAGCAGCGCTTGCGCACAAGCCGTGTCGGCCAGTTCATTGAAGCCTATAATGACCAGGGCCTGGTCCTGAACATTCACGACACTCTCGGTTATAGCAATGAGCTCATCAAGCAGTACGACATCCGAACGCCGTCTGCACTCAATACCGGAGCCTCCCTTTCTGGTGGCAACCAGCAAAAGCTGGTCGTCGCGCGTGAGTTCAGCCGCCAGCCACGTCTACTCATTGCCTCTCAGCCAACCCGCGGCATTGATGTCGGCTCAATCGAGTTTATCCATAAGCAGATCGTTGCTCAGCGTGATCAAGGGACAGCGGTGTTGCTGGTCTCGGCAGAGCTGGATGAGATTATGTCACTCTCCGACCGGATTGCGGTAATGTACAAGGGGTCCATCATCAAGGTGGTTGATGCGAAGTCTGCCACTCGTGAGGAGCTTGGTCTGTTGATGGCCGGTATTGCTCCAGAAGAGAGCCATGAGAAAAGGATACAGGTTGATGCCTGAGCAGCCGCTCCGTATCGTCAATAGTGTGGCCCCTATTCGGGTTTGTGACAACGGCGGGTGGACAGATACCTGGTTCGCCAAGTATGGTGAGATCTTCAACATTGGGGTTTACCCGTATGCTGAGGTGCAGATCGAGGTCTACTCGGCTGATACTCACGAGAATCGGGTCGTCATCTATGCCGAAAACTATGGCGAACGCTATGCGCTCAATATGCCCGCCGAGAACTGGGACCGGCATCCACTTCTGGAGGCAGCGATCAACCGCATGCAAGTGCCGGACGACCTTTCCTTCCAGATCACGATCTACTCCGAGGCGCCCGCCGGGGCGTCGACGGGCACATCGGCGGCAGTTGCAGTCGCCTTGATCGGTGCTCTGGATCGCCTTACGCCAGGCCGCCTAACCGCCCATGAGGTTGCTTATACTGCGCAATCAGTTGAAACCGACATGCTCGGACTGCAATGTGGCATACAGGACCAGTTATGCTCAGCCTATGGCGGTATCAACTTCATCCAGATGCATGACTATCCCCATGCCTCAGTCTCACAGATCTTCGTTTCCAACGATATCTGGTGGGAGCTTGAGCGCCGGCTGGTGTTGATCTATCTCGGCAATTCGCACAATTCGTCGCAGGTACACGAGAAAGTCATTCGTGAGCTGGAAGATGCAGGGCCAGAAGATAAACGCCTCAGTGACCTGCGTACAACGGCTGCACGCTCGCGTGACGCTATCTATGCCGGGGATTTCGCGGCGTTGGGCCAGGTAATGATTGCGAATACCGAATCCCAGGGACGGCTCCACCCCGAACTGATCAGCGCCGATGCGCAACGCGTTATCGAAATCGCCAAGGCGCACAGGGCCTACGGGTGGAAGGTCAACGGCGCGGGCGGCGAGGGAGGGTCGATCAGTATTCTGTGCGGCGCCCTCTCTCATGAGCGGCGCGCCATGATCCGGGATATCGAGCAAGAGAACCCCCATTTTCGCCATATTCCGACGTATTTGAGCCGCTTCGGGCTCCGGACGTGGGAACGCAATGGCGACGCTGCCCACCGCTAACCAGGAACACTCATTCAAGGTCCAGATCGTCATAGTCGTCTTCGAGAGCCAACAGATCAGCCATGAGCAGTGCCCCCTCATTCTGGCGCGGCAGCCTGGATAGATAGCTCTGCGTCACCGCAATACTGGAGTGGCGCAGTAAGCGCGAGATAGTCTCCACCGGAACGCCGCTCATCTCAAGATTTCCCGCCACCGAACGGCGCAAGTCATGGGGCGCGACCCGTCCTAATCCAGCGTGTTCAGCCGCCTGTTTGACAATGCGCCAGATTGCGTCAGCGGTAATGCCAGAAGCATGGACAGCGCCGCCTCGATACACGCGCCGCACCAGGTAGCTGTCCGGTTCAGGCGGCTGGCCAGCGTACATACAGTACGGCATCCAGCGTTCAATGGCGCGGATCACCGCCGTGGGAACGTCAACCACTGCCGACTTACTCCCCTTACCATGCACCTGCAGCACCGGCCGTCCGGCCTGGGTGTGGAGGTCTTTCCAGCGTAAGACAGTCAATTCTTCGCGACGCAAGGCCATGATACAGAGCATCCTGATAGCCACAGCGTTGCGGGCACGTTGCGCCGGGGTGTGGGCGATTTCATCGGCAGCTACCATTAAAGCCCGTACTTGCTCCACCGAGAGCCAGCGCCCCTGGCGTTGACCTGTTTCGGCTCGCGGCACGCGCACATTCGTCATCGCTGCCGCAGTGTAGTCATCCAGGACGCCAGCCTCGGCCAGCAGCGAGGCCAGAGTCAGAACCGCCGCCCGGGCTTGGTTAATCGCCTGCTTGCCCTGCCGTTGGCGCACCAGTTGGCCCAGCCAGGCCCGCAAACTCGTTGAATTCACAATGGGGAGCAAACGATCCAATGGCAGCGCCTGCATCCGAGCTTTACGGGCACGTCCCCGGGTGGGCTGGAGATCGGTCATATCGGTTACATAGTGGTCAATCCAACGCGCATAGGCCCGATGCGTATGCGGACTCGTTGCACGCCCCTGTAGGACAGCCGTGAAGTTGAATGAGCCCGAGCTAGCGGGGACTATGGTTGTGTCGTCTTCGGGCAGCGATTCTGGATAAGCTTCGTTCATCAGATTTTTCATTGGAATTGGTTGGCTGTTTACCGGTTATTAACCGTTGACGTGCTATGCTACAATCCTATTTGTTAGCGGTGTGTTAGTGACAGCATATTGACTTAGAACACATGCCCAATTGTAAACGATTTTAGGGAAATGTTGAGTGCAATGGATGCGCAAACCTTACTCAGCCTAATGGAACAAGCCGGCAAACTCAAGGTCTTACCCCGTACTGGCTGGCTATTGCGAGGCATGAAGAACCCTGAGAGTGTGGCTGATCACCTGTACCGGACCTCGTTGCTTTCAATGGTGCTGGCAGACATTCTGGTTGAACAGGGCTTAACCCTGGATGCCGCCAAAGTGATGCGAATGGCCATGCTACACGATCTGGCCGAATCGCAGGTCGGGGATATTCCTTATCCCGCAATGGCGTTCATTGATGTCGAAGTGAAGCATGCCAGCGAACGCGCCGCGCTGCAAAAATTGCTCAAGGGCTTTGGCCCCCTGACAGATGCCTACATGAGGCTTTGGGAAGAGTTCGAGGCAGGCGAAACAGCCGAAGCTCGTTTGGTGCGCGCCGCTGACAAGCTCGAGTTGATGATCCAGGTCTATGAATATGAGAAGGTAGGCTACCGTTCACTGGGAGATTTTTGGGAGAATATGGCCAACTACAATGGTTTTGCTGTATATCCCGTTGTTGAGCAAGTAATGGCGCTAATTAGAAACAAGCACCAGGAACTCTTGCCGATTGAGCGGCGCCAGGCAGCATCTGACCTGATGTAAGACAAAAGCGAGTG
>JAADYW010000055.1 GCA_010092845.1 Chloroflexota bacterium | reverse complement strand
CAGCGTCTGGCGAAGCGCGACTCGTGGATGGTCAAACTGCGGCGACTGAATCACTATCACGCCCAACATAGGCATCAGTGGCTCAGGATACTCAATCCCCACGACAACGTTGTGGTTCAACTCTGGTAGTGGTTCCCAGACGGACCAGATCTTGCTATTTTCATTGAGTTGCGTTTTCCAGCGGCGCGCGATGGGTTCAAACGAACCCGCACCGATGATGACTGGCATGCGACCTGCAAGGGCCCGAGCCTGATTTTTGGCAGGATTCTGGTTCACGGGAGTGGTGGCAGTATAGTGCGCTTGCTGGGTCTCCAGGAGTGCCGTGGCTTCCCTGACTTCGGCTTCCAAGTGTTCTACCCATCCGGCCCGCGAGGCTAATCCCAGCAACAGGCCAAACGACCAGCCAATCGCCGCCCGTGGATGCCCGATATCGCCAGGAAAAGTCCAGGTTGTATAGCCGTCGCTGGCAAGCTGCTCGGCTAGCTGGCCGCCGGTAGTAATGCCAATGATCTGGGTAGCGTTGGTTTTGGCTTGTTCATAGGCAGACAGGGTTTCCTCAGTGTTGCCCGAAAAGCTGCTCGCAATCACCAATGTCTCTTGGCCACGGACCCAGGCCGGCAACTCATAACCGCGCACCACTGTGACCGGCACGTGCATACGATTGGCGGTCGCAGCTGCCAGAAGATCGCCCCCAATAGCTGAGCCGCCCATCCCGCTGACAACGATCTGGCGGATCCCATCCAGCCTGCTGGGCAGGGGTTGGGATTGGGCATGTCGCCAGGCCGAGTGGAATTGTGTCGCCAGGCCATCAATGTGCCGCAGCATCCCATCCGAGTCGAGCTCAGCAAAGCGATCCTGATTATCAAGGTCCATAGGATTACGATCTCCTTCTTTCTTCTTCACAGCGTGATTGTAGCACGCGCTTAGGGCGGCGCAACAAGAAACCCACCTTGTTAAGGGGTGGGTTTCAACGCTCTGCTACTGGCGAACTCTGACGGTGCTAGCTAGTCTGGATCATTGCGACGAAGTACTTGTGGAGGCGGGTATCATCGGTGAGCTCAGGGTGGAAGGCCGTTGCCAAAAGGTGCTTCTGTTGAACAGCGACGATTCCCCCATCATCAAGCCGCGCCAGGATCTCGACGCCAGCGTTGCCGTCAACTTCGGTCACCAGCGGTGCCCGAATGAATACGGCGTGCAAGGGGCCCCCGTCCAGCCTACTTATTTCGAGATCGGTCTCGAAACTATCACGCTGGCGGCCGAATGCGTTGCGGTTAACTTTGATATCCATTAACCCCAGGAGCGGTTGCTCGCGGCCGATGTCCTTGGCCAGGAAGATCATTCCGGCGCACGTTCCCCAGACCGGCTTCTGCGCTGCGAAGGCCTTAATTGGCTCGACCAGGCCGTATTTGACCGCGAGTTTGCCAATAGTGGTGCTCTCGCCGCCGGGAATGATCAACGCGTCGAGCGCTTCCAGGTCTTCAGGGAGTCGTACCTCGACAGCTTCGGCGTCGACGCCTTCCAGTTTTCGCCGGTGCTCAAGAAAATCACCTTGTAGTGCGAGTACTCCGATTCGCATTTACCATCCTCGATGTGCGATTCTGTCTTCGCTAGACATCGTGCTGATATTGATTCCCACCATCGCTTCACCCAGGCCTCGGCTGACTTCTGCCAGGATTTCAGGGTTGTTGAAGTGAGTAGTTGCTTCCACGATGGCGCGGGCACGGACTGCGGGATTGCCGCTCTTGAAGATTCCGCTACCGACAAATACGCCGTCGACACCCAGTTGCATCATCAGGGCGGCGTCTGCTGGGGTGGCAATACCACCGGCAGCGAAGTTCACGACGGGAAGCTGGCCTGTTTCTGCGACCTCTTTGACAAGGTGATACGGTGCGCCGATTGATTTTGCGTAAGTCATCAGTTCCTCGGAGGGCATAGTCGACAGGCGGCGGATTTCACCCAGCACGGCCCGTGCATGGCGCACCGCTTCAAGGACATCACCGGTGCCGGCCTCACCCTTGGTCCGGATCATAGCTGCGCCTTCGCCGATACGGCGCAGCGCTTCCCCCAGATTACGGGCTCCACACACAAAAGGGATCCCGAACTGGTGCTTATCGATATGGTGTTCTTCGTCGGCGGGTGTCAGGACCTCGCTTTCGTCAACGTAGTCAACTCCGAGCGCCTCCAGGATTTGTGCCTCAACGAAGTGCCCGATGCGCGCCTTAGCCATGACCGGGATACTCACTGCGTCGATGATTTGCAAAATCAGCTCGGGGTCGGACATCCGGGCGACACCGCCCTGGCTACGAATATCTGCTGGCACCCGCTCGAGAGCCATTACCGCCACCGCACCTGCTTCTTCAGCGATCCGGGCTTGCTCTGGGGTGACAACGTCCATAATCACACCACCCTTCAGCATCTGGGCCAGCCCGCGCTTCACGGTGTCAGTGCCTGTCTGTTTATTGTTTCCATTATGACTCGGAACCATCTTCATACCTCTCTTTCCAGTTTTCCTGTGGGGATCACACTATACGACGAGGGAGCCGCTGCAAACGGCGAAGCTTAGCCTTAATGACGTAGTTGATATCCCTATATTCATTATACCGCACCCATATCAAAATCGAATGGTCAGAGCCGTTACAGGTTAAGGTCGTTTAATGAAATCCTTGTGGTTGTTTAATGTACGCAGTATAATAGACGCTGATGTCAGTAGGGGAAGCAGGTTGATGTATCTGGGCGAGACAATTCCTCAAAAAAGTGCGACATCGCATAGGGTTCGTCTTTGGGGGCGTTCTGCCTCAGTTTATTTTATGCGTATATCGTGCATAGTTTTGTGACGGGCAGAAGCACTAGAGGCTTCTGTTTTTGTTCGCCCTACATTAACAAGCGGACACTGCTGCTCATACGATCATTATAAAAGCCCGACCCGAAAGTTGGGGTGTATTTGGAGGAGTGTTTTCTTCAATGAAACGTATTCTTTCTAGGGTGACCGTGTTTACGCTCATGTTGGCCATTGCCGTGGCAGGTATTGGCCCGTCGTTTGCCGCAGATACTTCGGTGGAGACGCCGCCCCAGACACGTCAGGGAACGCTACGTATTGGTCTGGTCACTGATGTCGGCGAGATCGATGATGGTAGCTTCAACCAGAGTGCCTGGGAAGGTGTGTTGCTGGCTGAAGAGGAGTTCGGTGCTGAAGTAGATTTCATTGAAACTCAAGACCCAACTGATTACGCGAGCAACATTGCCGAATTCGCTGAAAATGGTTTTGATATTATTGTAACGGTTGGTTTCGGTCTGCAGGAAGCGACCCTCGAGGCGGCTGCAGCGTATCCTGATATCCACTTCATTGGTGTGGATCAGTTCCAGGCTGAGCCTATGGACAATGTAACCGGCCTGATCTTCCCGGAGGACAAATCTGGCTTCCTGGCCGGCGTTCTAGCGGTCGGTCTGACCGAGTCGAATACGATTGCGGCTGTTCTGGGTACTGACCAGGTACCCCCGGTTGTCGCCTTTAAGGAAGGCTACGAATCGGGCGCTGAATGGGCGGCAGAGATCCTGGGTAAGGAAATCAGCTTCATCAGCACCTATCATCCTGGCGGGCTCGATGTCGCCTTCACCGACCCGCAGTGGGGTGCTGCGACGGCACGCCAGGCTCTCGACCAGGGTGCTGACGTTGTGTTTGCGGCTGGTGGCAAGACCGGCAATGGTGGTCTGATTGAGGTCGCCGCGGCAGCTTCAGATGGCAACCCGCCGTACTGCATTGGCGTAGACAGCGATCAGTGGCTGACAGTCCCCGAAGCGCACCCCTGTCTTGTTTCCAGTGCGATGAAACTCATTGACACCGGTGTGTTTGATATCATCCGTGCCCACGTTGATGGCGACATGCTGTCCGGCAACTACGTGGGCGATGTTGGCCTGGCGCCATACTATGATTTCGACGATCAGGTCCCTGAAGATGTGATCCGCTTGATCCAGCGTGCCGAGCAGGGGCTGCGCACCAACGCGATCCTGACTTGCTATAACTTGGATCTGAGTGATCTCCAGATCGGTCTGGTCACTGATGTTGGTCAGGTTGATGATGGCAGCTTCAACGAGAGTGCCTGGAACGGACTTCTAGCGCTGGAGCGCTGTGGTGCAGAAATTGATTTCATCGAGACCCAAGATGCAACGGATTATGCCGCCAACATTGCCGAATTTGCGGAGAGCGGCTATCCGATCATCGTGACAGTCGGCTTCGCGCTACAAGATGCGACTATTGAGGCTGCCGCTGCCTATCCGGATATCCGCTTTATCGGCGTTGACCAGTTCCAGGGTGAGCCTGTGGCGGGTGTAACCGGGTTGATCTTCCCTGAGGACCAGGCAGGTTTCCTGGCGGGTGTCCTGGCCGCTAACCTCACGGAGACTGACACGATTGCGGCTGTTCTGGGTACTGACCAGGTACCCCCGGTGGTCGCCTTCAAGGAAGGCTACGAAGCCGGTGCCCGTTACGCGAACCCTGATATTGAGATTATCAGCACGTATCACCCCGGTGGGCTGGATGTCGCTTTCACCGACCCGCAGTGGGGTGCCGCGACGGCCCGCCAGGCGCTCGACCAGGGCGCAGATGTCGTCTTCTCGGCTGGTGGCAAGACGGGCAATGGTGGCCTGATTGAGGTCGCAGCGGCAGCCTCGGATGGCAATCCGCCGTACTGCATCGGTGTGGATACCGATCAGTGGCTGACCGTTCCTGAAGCCCATCCGTGTCTGGTCTCCAGCGCCGTCAAGATCATTGATGGCGGTATCGTTACGCTCGTGCTGCAGTACGTTAATGGGGATATCCAGGACGGCAACTTCGTCGGTGAAGTTGGCCTGGCATCCTTCCATGACTTCCAGAACCAGGTTCCTGAGGAGCTGCAGGCTGAGTTAATCCAGTTGGCGGCTGACCTATCAGCTGGCATCGTGACCACCGGTTACGGCCAGTAAGTCAAGTTCGTAGATCTAACTTGCCAGGGGAATGGCTTCAGCCGTTCCCCTGTTTTTCTGAGGGTGTTCAGACTGTCTGGTCTTCTTCCTCGGCTGCTGGTGTCGGCTCACCCAGAACTGCCAATGATAGAATCTGCTGGCTCTGTGGCAAATAGTAGAGGGCAACGGTTTGGCTTGTCGGAGCATGGTCAAAGGCAGCCTTGGGGACCGGAACCTCGATTCCTCCGACCGTTAAGAAACAGTTACGGCCCTCGACACGCTTTGAGAGAATCCCCTCAGCAACAGCGGCCTTGCCAGCCTCCAAGTCCGCCCGGACAATGCTGTGCTGCTGCCGTATGGACAAGCCAGCCCGCAGAAATCCCCACAGCCAGATGCCTATCATGATGAGTAGAACACCCCGGATGAGCATATCGGAGAAGACGAAGAACAATATCAGCAACGGGAAGATCGTGATCGCCCATAGACAACTAACGCCAATCCACACTGCCTGGAGCTGGCCGAGGATGCGGCTT
>JAADYW010000300.1 GCA_010092845.1 Chloroflexota bacterium | reverse complement strand
TTTGCTTTTTTCGTCTCCCCCATCCCCCCCGGACCGGCGCTCCCCCTCCCTTAGCCCCCCGTCCCCCGCCCCCCTCGCGCCCGCCGCCCCCCCCCCCACGGCCAGGTCAACCTTGGCGCGGCGTGATACCCAGTGGAGCGCTGTTGAGACATCATCCCGCCGGATCGCGCGCCAGGTCGCGGTGCGCGCCAGGTACTCAGTCTGTTCAATGGCCAGCATAGGGTCGAGCCGCAGTTGTGAGACAACAAAAGCTGCAAAGTCATGGCGCAGGATTTGCGGTGGCGTTATCGCCCCTGTCGCCCAATCAAAAACGACATCGGCTCGTGCCGGCATCACACCCGGCGCCATAAACTGTACCTGAGCGGTCGATGTTTCAGGTCGAATGACGTTGGTCGCCAGGCTCAGAATCACTCTGGCTGGTGCTGGCAATAGACTGACCAGACCCAGGCTCATCTCCAGGCGCACCTCCAGCGACGGTGGCGCATTGAGAATGGCGATCCGTTCGCCACGAATCAACGCGCTGAGCAATCCCTGAACAACCCGCATGTTATCATGGCAATAGAACAACATGTTTTGAATAATATCGTATTGCTCATCCTGGCTGAGTGGCTCAGGCTGATCCAGGCGAAACGGCTTCAGCGCACGCGGCCCGGCGAAGACAGGCATCTCACTATAGGCGAGCCCAATAAAGGGCTGTAGATTGCCACCCAATGCGACGACCAATTGCGACTCGAGGAACAAGCACAAGAGTTGAGGGAACCCCGCCGAGGTAATCTGAGCGATCGCCAGGATATGTCCGCTCCCTTGCGCCCGAAACAACCCAATTGCCGAGGGCATTTCATCCGAGGCTTGAGAAGGCACTGGCGGCTCCAAACGTGCCAGCCGCATGCTCAAGCTGATCTGGTCATCTGACAGCTCGCGTGTACGAGCAAGTACAGAGGGCTCACTCTGCGCTCGCCCATTTTGAACAAATACGCCGAAATAGAAGCGCTGCAAATCAAACAAGCGATTGTTCAAGACGACTTCACTCAATCGTGTACACACCGTGTAATCTTTCTAGTATCGTACTACATAACGAATTTGTCGCCTACTCTACGCTTGCTGTGCGCGCCCTCGCTGATTCCCATAGTCCGGGTTCTCAAACGAGCTGTTCGCGATACAATGACGATAACAATTCTGTACCTGACACACAGGAAATCTGAGAGGAATGTGTCCATGAAGTGGCTTGGACTGTCTGCACGACATGCCTGGATTCTCATCTGCGTCTTCGCCTTTGTTATTCCCCGATCCCCTGGCCTGGCCCAGGAAGGACCTGAGACAGACGCACTGGTGGATTATGAAGAGCAAAAGCTGGGCATCACCTTCCAGATGCCTGGCGATTGGGTCGCTCGAAGCAACGAGCGAGGCCTGGTGGCGGGAACAAACGATGATCTCGACCGGATCGAGGACGGACAATTGCCGTTGGGGCTGATCCTCTCAATCATGATTGGCAACTACAATCAACTGGGATTGGAAAATGTGGACCAACTCAGCGAGAAGATCAATGACTTGATACCACCTGCTACGACCGCCACGCCGTCCGAGGAGGTCACCTATGGCAACAGCAGCGGCGTCGAGGTCCAGTTCACGGCTGAAGATAGCAATCTGGTGACGCGGATAGCGATCTTACTGGCCAGTGATGGCCGGGTGGCCATCGTTCGCGGGATGGCCCCTCAGCCAATTTGGAATACGGGAGGGAGCACATTGCTGACAGAAATCATGCAGAGCATCCGGTTCACGCTACCGGCAAATATCACCGCGCCGCTGGCCGATGTCCCGGATTCAGACGGTGGTGTGCTCTGGCATTACCAGATTGGCCAGGGGCGGGACCAACGGCCTATTGCACTGGGTGGGCTGACTCTCGACCGATCAGGTACGCTCTACATCGCTGCCGGCTCGCGCGGGATGCTCGTCCTCAACTCAGAGGCGGGTGCTTATGTGGACTTTTTGGGCCCAATCTTCAGAGATGATAATCTTGCCGACGTCGCAATCAGCCCCGATGAGCGCCTCTATTTTGCCAACGCAACCACCAACGCCGGCCGCCGCATCATGGTGGTGGATCGCGCAGGTAACTTGTTGGAAAGCTGGGGAGAAGCTGGTGAAGATGCTGGCCAGTTCGCCGAAGGCATGCCGCATACGATCGCGGTTTCACCCGCCGGAGATGTCTGGGTTGCATCGGAAGGCCACCGCGTCCCCCCAGAAAATCGTCTCTACCGTTTCGACGGCGACGGCAATTTCCTGGAAATGTTCGACCTGGCGACGATTCAGCCCAATCTCAAGGATGTTTACCTGGATTTCAATCTGTCCGCAGATCGCCTTTATGTCGTTGGCAAGACGGGCGGGTTTAACGCCCTCACCTGGCGCGGTGAGGCAATCGCAACAGGCGTGGGTGAGGAAATCCTGACGGAGGCGGGACCAACTGCCGTGAGCATCACCTCCAGCGGCGATCTGGTGATCGCCACTGAAAACGAAGGCTTCATATTGATGAATACCGCGGGGGTCATCCTGGATCGCTTCGGATTTGCTTACGATGAAACACGCGGTGGCGCCTTTCTGCCGGGGGAATACCATCGGCCCGACGGTATTGTGGCCATGAGTCCGGAGCGCGCCTACTTCGCCGAGACACACCCTGAGACTGGCTTCGCCCAGGTGCAGGCTATTACCTTCAGTGGCGATGGCAACCTTGCCATTGCTCAGCGAACGCCAGCGGTGAGTGACGTTCAGGCCAATACTCAAGCGCTTTCCGAGGGCGGCGAAATCGCTTATGACGGCACGGTACGTGGTGTTTTGAACAACCGCTCCGATTCCCACCTGTATACGTTCACAGCCCAGGCAGGCGATAGTGTCGTCATTACGCTACAGCGAGCAGGCAATGACCAGAGCCTTGATCCCCTCCTCTACCTGCTAGATAGCGCCAATAACCTGCTCGCGGAAAACGACGACGTTGGCGACAGTGGTGAACTGCATCCCACCGATGCCCGGATTCGCTTCACATTCTCACAGAGTGGTACCTATACGATACGGGCGACGCGTTTCGGTGGCCAGGGCGAGTATATTCTGAGCCTAACCACCGACTAGCGAGCTGGAGTCCCCCGATCTTTCGCAGGCAACGCCCTTCCTGGTACTAAATCCAGGGAGCACGTTGCCCATTTATATTGCCTCAGAATCATGTACTACAGCAATTCTGTTGCGGTTTGTTGACAAATCGTAAATTTTTCACGAATTTTTCGTATAATATCAATGAGGTTACACATCCGCCTTTAATTGAATCACCGTATACTAAAGATACGCAGAAGAATGTGGACATTGTTTCACACACCGTAACAGGAAGCGGGATCACCATGTCAGCTCTATACCCAGGCAAGTCAGATACTTTGACGGCCAAAAACATCGTTGACGCCTACCGCTCCGCGTTCTATACAGCTACGGGTGCTTATCCAGCCGAGTGCTATCATGTTGACGGTCGCTGGTTCAAGATCGACGGCATTGAGCGTGACCGGGGATGGGTTGTTCTGGAGGTCGAACGGCTGAGGCAGGAAGCACTCGCACGCGCGATCATTGAAAACGATCCCGATGATAGTTCACGAGGACCAATCTTCAAACTGATCCGGCGGTTGCGTCGTTTCTAAGAGATCAACTTTTCTTACAAAGTGCCGTGGGGATCCACACAGAATACGAGCACGGGGCACTCCGTTTGGAGCTACCCTGTGCTCATATCGTTTTGCCTCTTCAGGCTGCTGATAGAGACACAGTCCCCGCAACGCAGCAGAAACACAGGCCGAAGACCAGCAGCGTCGGCATGATGGCGGAGACGATCGCGGCCACCCACCCCACCAAGTAGACCGCTTTGACCATGATCGCCATCAGCGCAAAGTAGTAGAAGAGCAGGAATATGCCAATCAGAAGACCGATACATGGCACAAGCGATACCAGTGACGAGAAGAGCCACAACGGCGCCGCAAAGCTGGCAAATCCGTAAACCAGCTTTTCAAACTGGCCCTTGCCACCCATGAGACTGGCAGAGGCATGGACAATGCCCATGTTGATGAAAATCAGCACGAGGTAAAT
This sequence comes from Chloroflexota bacterium, assembly GCA_010092845.1. Classification (GTDB taxonomy): domain Bacteria; phylum Chloroflexota; class Anaerolineae; order Aggregatilineales; family J027; genus J027. Next base: position 4,603 of record JAADYW010000300.1, on the reverse strand, counting down.
CGCGATCGTAAATGGCAAGCAGCAAACGAACGAAAACAACGCTGACTCACCAGGCCCAAACACGACGTCAGCCTCCTGGCCATTGATTGTGTCAAAGCCATAGAGCGACGCATAAGCTTCCGAAAGAAAAAGCTGCACGCCCAATGAAACGGCAGAACCGATCAGCACCACAATGATCAGCCAGCTCAGCGCTCGCTCCATACTAGCAAGGGGATCATTGACGAGCTGCCAGAACGTCTGCACTGATGGTCGTAGTGTCGCCTCGGTCCAGACTTCGTGCCATTTATATGAACGAAACTGCCCAGCCTGGTACTGAGCATAGTAGGGATTTGAGGGATCATAATTTGGATCAAATATGTTCGGATCGAAATCATCGTGCATGGCTACCGCCTTCTAAGCTAGCAGGGTAGTATCAGCGTAGTGGCGCGGTGAAATGTCCCCCCTCTGATACGACAATGTAGGTCATTCCAGGAACCGTTGGATCTCTAGCAGATACCCGTTTGGATCGCGCAGAAAGCAATGATAGATGTGGTACTTCGGGTTATGGGACGGCGTCTTTTCGAACACCACGCCTTGCGAACGGAGCCGTTCGTACCACTCATCCACATCATCGGTAACCAGGCAGATGATAATCCCCACCGGTTGCTCCGGCGCATCTTCGCGCGCGCAGAAACCGAGATAAGCACCTTCGTGAAGTTGGTAGATGCGGCAATCACCTTGATCGCGCCATAAGGTGAGACCCATCACATCCTCATAGAATCGCGCTGTTTTCTCGAGATCACGGGTATAGAAAAACGATATGTACTGGTCAAAGGCTGACATCGGCTATCCTGAGAAGAGTTGAGACTGCAATAAGCTATCCATGCCGTCTATACCGTAACCGATTTTGGTGCTAGAATGGAAGTATGTTTTATCATAGCCAGTTTACCGTAATGTCATTTGCTCAGCTTTGCGGCAACGCCGGGCGCATAGGGGATAAGTGCGCCACGAACTAAAGTAATATCAATAACTTATATTGCCAACACATGGCCCCGGGCGCACAACAAGCCTGGGGCCGATTTGATTCCGTAGCCAAAACCGACACCATTCGCAAGGAGCAGCAGCATGGAATTGATCCAGATCGATCACATCACCGTCAGCTACATCACCCGTATCATCTTCCAGGACCTCTCCTGGCATATCCAGGATCGGGAGCGTATCGGCCTCGTCGGGCCCAATGGGTCCGGAAAATCCAGCCTGTTGAAGGTCATCAACGGAGACGTGGTACCCGACAGTGGCAGTATCGTGCGGTCCAAGGATTTGCAGGTCGGCTATCTGCCCCAGGACGTCGATCTTCCCGCCGGAGAGACGTTGTTGGACGCGGCTATGGCACTACCCCCAGAGCTAGCTCGGCTTGAGGCTGCCTTGACGGAGCTCGAGGATCTGCTGGGTAATCCGGCAGTGTACAATGACGAGGAGCGGCTGACCCGGACTCTGAAACGCCAGGAGGATCTGCTGGAAGCCTATGAGGCGCGTGGTGGGCCTCGCCACGCCAGCACAGTCCGCGAAATCCTGCGCCATCTCGGCTTCTCAAGCGAGGACTATGACCGTCCAGCACAAACGTTGAGCGGTGGCCAGAAGAAACTGATCGCCCTCACCCGGCTGGCAGCAGCGCGGCCTGAACTCCTGCTCCTCGATGAGCCGGACAACCATCTCGACATCAACGCGAAGCATCGGCTCGAGCAGTTCATCAATGGTTATGAAGGCAGTGTGGTCATTGTCTCGCACGACCGGTATTTGCTGGATGAGGTCGCCACGCACATCGCCGAGTTGGAAGGTGGCAAGCTGACCATCTATCACGGCAATTACACGGCCTATACCACCGAACGGGAACTACAGCGCTTGCGACAGCAGCAGCTTTACGTTGCCCAACAGAAGGAAATCGCCCGCATCGAGGCTGCCATCAAACGCTTCGAGCTATGGGCCAGTATGGTAGTCGATGAGCGTCACATCAGGCAGGCCCGCAGCCGCCGCAAACTCCTCGAACGAATGGAAGCCAACGGCGAGATCATCGAAGCGGTAACCGAGCGCCGTCAGATGAACCTGCAGATCAACGGCTGGCGGGGTAGCAAAAAGGCCGTCGAGGCCAGCGGCCTGGCCATGGCCTTTGACGACGAATTGCTCTTTACAGAGCTATCGTTTGTGGTGCGGCACGGGGAACGAGTCGGCTTTGTGGGACCGAATGGCGCCGGGAAATCAGTGCTATTCCAGCTCATCACCGGCAGGTTGCAGCCCTTTGAGGGCGAGATCACCATCGGGCCCAGCACCCGCATTGGCTACTATGCCCAGGAGCACCAGACACTCAGCGCGTGGCTGGACCGGTCGCCAATCGAGCTACTACGCGAATTGCGACCGATGAGCGAGAACCAGGCCGTCACGTTCCTCATCAAATTCCAGTTCACCTATGACCAGGTCCGCCAGCCAATTCGCACCATGAGCGGGGGTGAGCGTAGCCGCCTGCAACTGGCGCGCTTGATGCTGCAGGAACCGAATCTCCTCCTGCTGGACGAGCCGACCAATAACCTGGATATCCCATCGGTTGAAGTGCTCGAGGAGACGCTGGACAGCTTTGAGGGGGCGGTGATGGTGATCTCGCACGACCGCTATTTCCTGGATCGGGCCGTTGATCAGATTATCGAGTTGGAAGATAGCGTGCTATCCTTCTACCCAGGCGGGTATACCGATTATCTGGACCAGAAGCACAAAACGGGCCGCGTTGTCAGGTAGCCGTCATGTAACCATCACCCAAGCGTGGCCCGCACCGTGGGGAAAACGCCGACAATCATAGGTATCCATGATCATCACCGAGACCGGGGGAACATACAATGAAAAAACTACTGATACCATTCGTTATTATCCTGGCACTGGCTGGCAGCGTGCACTTCGCGAGTGCACTGGACCATCCGGCACCATCTCAGGAGGCCGTATCCGGGCCGGACCGCCAGACACAGCCGTCCATTGTCAGCTTCAGCAGCGATCTCGAAACGATCTCCCTCTCCGACGCGGAATTCGGCGAGACTGAGGCCACCCTGACCTGGCATACATTCGGCATGACCGACGAGCATGACCTGGTGCTCCATGCCTATGAGGTCAATGGTTGGCGTTTCCTGCTGGATGAAGAGGAAACGCTCGAGCCCAACGGGTCGTTTACCGTAAACGTGCGGCATCCGCTGAGCTTCCGTGCGCCGACCTACCGGCTGGCCATCACCGACAAGGACCGCGTCACGATTCTGGATGAGCACACGGTCACCATCCCCTACGAGGAGAGCACCCGCCGGCCATCAATCCGCACCTTTGCGGCCGAGGCCGAGAGCATTAGCGCGGATGAGGTCGCCTATGAGCGCAGCGGGATCACGCTGACCTGGGAAGTCGCCAACCGGCCACCGGCCAGCAATCTCGTCTTCGAGCAGGTCCTGCCAGATGGCTCGACGGTGAGTGTTGAACAGCCCCGCGATACGCTATGGGTGTCTTCAGCGGGAACGGGCAGTGTCATCCCCGAATATCCAGATGGCGGTGAGGTCATCACGCTGCAACTGCGCCTGGTCGATCTCGTCGAGAACACCACCCTGGACGAGGACACGGTCGAGATCACCATCACAGGGACGCTCAGCACCCCAACGCCACGACCGGTCCAGCAATCCGCCCCGCCGGCCGATAACCCGGATACCAGTGACCCTGCGCCAGGCAACAACAACCCGGCGCCGGTGGTGAATCCGGGAACGGGCGGCCAGTTTGAGCTGGGCGGGCACGTGATGGGCTACGGTCGCGCCAACGAGATGCGCACGGCGGGCATGACCTGGGCCAAGAAGCAAATCCGCTGGAACCGTGGCGATGGTACCGGCGCGGCGGCGGGTGCAATCAACGAGGCGCGAGCCAACGGCTTCAAAATCCTGCTGGGGGTCGTTGGTTATCCCAACCAGATGGGCGATTTTGAGGCTTATAGCGATGAGTTCGCGAACTATCTGGGCCAGGTCGCCGCGCTGGGGCCCGACGCCATCGAGGTGTGGAACGAACCGAATCTGGCGCGTGAATGGCCGGCGGGCAACATCAACGGCCAGACCTATACCCGCCTGCTGGCGAAGTCATATAATGCCATCAAAGCCGCCAACCCCAACGTGATGGTCATCAGCGCGGCGCTGGCCCCGACTGGCTTCTTCGGCGGGTGCGCCACCAACGGCTGCGACGATAACGTCTTCCTACGCCAGATGGCCAACGCCGGCGCCGTCAACTACATGGATTGCATCGGCGTGCACTATAACGAGGGCGTGGTGCCGCCCGACCAGCGCAGCGGCGATCCGCGTAGCGAGCACTATTCGCGCTATTTCTGGGGGACGCTGGATCTGTACTACAACACCTTCGGCGGGGTCCGCCGCGCCTGCTGGACCGAGCTGGGCTATCTGAGCGGCGAGGGCTATCCGCCGCTACCGGGCGCCTTCGCCTGGGCGGGCAACACCACCGTGGGCCAGCACGCCGAATGGTTGGGCCGGGCTGTCGCACTGTCGCGCAGCAGCGGCAAAGTACGCCTGATGATCATCTGGAACGTCGATTTCACCGTCTATAACGA
>JAADYW010000299.1 GCA_010092845.1 Chloroflexota bacterium | reverse complement strand
GGCTTGTGAGCCAGATCCGCCCATTGTGATTGTCAACGATTGCCTTCACAAGGCTTAGCCCCAACCCCGAACTGGCATCATCCTTGGCCCGCCCCTGCTTGACTCGGAAAAACCGGTCAAACACCTTGGCCTGGGCTTCGGGCGCAATACCAATCCCAGTATCCTGTACAGAGAGAATCACCGCCCCCTCGTGCGCATAGCCACGGACACAAATGCTGCCCCCCGGCAGGGTGAATTTTATCGCATTGTCGATCAGGTTGGTTAGTGCCTGGGCGAGTAGTTGGGGATCGCCAACAACGAGCGGCAAGTATTCTTCAATGTCTATGGTAAGTGCCAACTTCCTGGCGGCGGCTAGATCCTCCATGCCCTCAACTACCGACATGACAACGTGACGCAAATCACAGATTTCCATGACGGGCACCCCTCCCTGGACTTTCTCCAGATCAAGAATGCCGTTGATCAAACGTTGCATGCGGTCCAGTTGCGTCCAGATGGCGTTGACATTGTGGTGCATCTCAGGTGAGAAGATCGTCGCGCCATCCTCCTCCAGCAGTTCAAGATAATTCATAGTAGCAAACAACGGATTCTTGAGATCATGGCTGGTCATACGGATCATCTGGCTTTTTAGACGATCGACCTCTTTGAGGGTCGTGACATCATTCAGCACCGCCACCCACCCTCCATCTGAGATATCGAGCTGCGCGACATGGCACAAATAGAAACGATTCTGAAAACTCAACTCATAAACAAAAGACTTCTGATGACGCAATGCGCGGACAAAACTCCGTAGATCTGGGGGGAGCAGCCCACGACTGATGAACTCCAACAGCGGTGAACCGATTAGATCATCGCGTGCCTTATCTGGGGTGATCAAGGTAGCTGCAGCAGGGTTTGCAAACAAAACCTTCAGGCGACGATCAACAGCAATCACAGGATTCGATGTACTGGCCAGCACAGTCTCGAGCTGGGCTTTGGCGGCTTCGCGTTCGTTCTTGAGTGCCCACTCTTGCTCGAACAAGCGGCTATTGGCGATAGCAACAGCAGCTTGCGGTGCCAGTAATTCGAGTAACTGCATGTCCTCTGCTTCGAACAAGCGTGCATCCGGGGCCTCGACCACCAATAGCACGCCAACAACATCCTCGCCGAATATCAGCGGGACACATACCACCGAGCCAAATGTCGCGAGTGCGATCGGCAGGTCAGGATCGCCCTTCCACTCGCGTTGGTAGTTGGAAATCAGACGCCCCTCGCGCGTAGAGGCCACCTGGCCCACTACGCCCTGGCCCACTTCCACGCGAATCTCGTCAACGTAACGCTCCGGCAAGCCGTGAACCGCCCGCAGGACATAGGCATCGCCCTCCTCCAGATAGATCGCACTGCCACCCCGTACTTGCAATAGCTCCACGGCCTGGCCGGCGATTGTCCGCAGGACATCCCCGATCCGCACCTGGCTGGTAATCGCCAACCCGACATCGCGCACCACATCCACCTGACGAGTGCGCCCCACCAGCGGTTCGACGATATGAGATTGGATCATCGAATAGGTGATCATAACTGCGGCAAAGGTGCTCAGGTCTTCAGCCAGACCCAGAGTGCGTAGCCGGGGACTGAATAATGACAGGAGGGTACCGACCCCGAAAACAAGGAGTCCCAACCGCATCGCCGGGCGCCTGATCTTGACAAGATTGCGCCACACATTCAACAGCAAGCCCCCAGCAAAAAGGAAATAGATCACACCATTGATCTGGGGAAAGCTGTAGCTGAGTGTCCCACTATCGCTGATCTCGTAGTTCAGCGACGCCCCCAGCGCCACAAGCAAGGCTTGATAGATCACGACGACCACGACCCCGCCAACAACCACGGGCCAGACGAATACGCGGCGGATATCGGTCAATATGGCGCCTAGAATGTAGGCGCTTATGCACGCGCCTCCAAAACCCAGTTCTAGTAGCCACAAGCCAACACGAGTTAGGTCATCATCTGCAGCAGCTTGCGCCGTAATTCGCGCCAGAAAGGAGCCACTCGCCCAGACCAGCATCGATAGCATAAACAGGCCATAATAGATATTGGTGACCCGATAGGTGTCTTGTAGAAAGATGACCAGAATAAACAAGGAACCTAATGCCAGCATCAGCATTAGGCCATTAAAGAGGAGGGTAAGCGCTGTTAATGTCAACATCACATCTGGTCAGAAGTTTCGTCGCTTGATCCGCAAGCGATCAGGTCCGGTTCGCGTTTTGCCGTTTCTGCTTCTCAAAGCGATAGCCAACCCGGTGTTCGGTCTGGATATAGGTAGGGTTCGCGGCGTCAGGCTCGATTTTACGACGGAGCTGGCTGATATAAACGCGGGGATAGTAAATGTCATCAACATACTCGCGGCCCCAGACCTGCTCCAATAGCTCGCGCTGCGGGACGACACGTCCCGAATTCTCAATCAATACAGCAAGCAGCTTAAACTCAGTAGGCGTCAGGTGCCGCTTTTCTCCGTCTACATAGACCTGACGGCGCTGGAGGTCAACACTCAGGTAGCCGTCATTGTAGCCGCTATCTGCCTCGACAGCAGACATCTGAGAACGCCGCAAGAGCGCCCGTACCCGTGCCACGAATTCCTTCATACGGATCGGCTTGACGATGTACTCGTCGGCTCCGGCATTCAAACCCTCAACAATATCCTCCTCAGAAATGGCCTGTGCACTTAGCATCATGATCGGTGTCTCAGCGACCTCACGGATGCGCTGGCAAACCGTAAGTCCATCCATCTCCGGCATGACAATATCAATAATCACGATATCGGGACGCTCTGTATGGAACGCTCGTAAGCCTTCCAAGCCGTTGGCTGCAACGATAACCGTGAACCCTTCACGGGACAGTTTCTGGTTCAAGGAGTCGCGAATCGCTTCTTCGTCGTCAACGATCAGTACTTTCATGTCTCACTCCTGAGGCTTCTTGACAGATAGCACTGCTTTCTCAAGACTTAGTGTATCATCCCTGTAAATGGGGAACAAATTGGGCTCATGCCGAAGCCACCCCGCACAAGGCCAAATGCTCGC
>JAADYW010000054.1 GCA_010092845.1 Chloroflexota bacterium | reverse complement strand
TCGCCGGAAAAGGGCCTGGCCGCCGTGAGCGCGGCAATGGGTGTGGGGGCCATCCTGTCAGGGTTGGCCAACCTCGAGATGGGCCGTCGTTATGGGCGGGGGCGGGTTGCGCTGATCTTCACGCTGGCCAGCCCGGCCGTATTCTTCTTCCTGGCGATATCGCAGACCACAGGGGTGGCAGCCGTCTGGGCGGCTGGATTCGGTTTCACGTTGACCATGTTCTTCGTCACAACCAATACGCTCCTGCAGCATGAGGTTGAAGAAGGCTACCGGGGCCGGATTATGGGGCTGTGGATGCTGGCGCTGTGGGGCCTGCCCTTGACCACGACCGTGCTGATGGGCAGTGTCGCGGATGTGATCGGTACTGATGTCACATATGCACTCTGTGCTCTCATGATGGTCGCCATTAGCCTGCTCGTTATCTGGCGTAACCGCCATTGGCCCAAACTGGCCTGATAACCCTATGGATTTTCTCGCGGAGCGTCAGTTTTCTGCTGTAAGGGCAAGAAAATCTTGAAGCAGGTACCTTGGCCAACTGTACTTTCCACGGTGATGTCGCCACCATGAAGCTTCACCAGCTCATGAGCAATCGACAATCCCAAGCCCGCGCCTCCGGTATCCCGCTGGCGGGCACTGTCTGTGCGGAAGAACCGGTCGAAAATATGCGGAAGGGCTTCTGGAGGAAGCCCTTCGCCGCCGTCTTCAACGCGAATAATGGCATCCTGCAAATTACGCTGTAGCGTTATAGCAACGGTTTTGCCTGAAGGTGTATGCCTCAATGCGTTAGATACCAGGTTGGCTAGTACCTGGCGAATACGGCCCGCGTCGACTTCAGCGTATAGGTTGGCTGCCTCCGCTTCGAATAGGAGATGGCTACCATTGTCTTCAGCCACGACCAGAAACGCATCTACGACTTCTTTTACCACGGCCACGAGGTCAGTTGACGACTTCTCCAGTGATAGCGAGCTCGTTTGGGCGCGAGTGAGTGTCCACAAATCAAATACGAGTCGGCTCAGATGCAATGTCTGATTGTAAACAATACCAACCTGGTTGGTATTTGTTGGCAATATACCATCCATCATTCCTTCGAGCTGGCCTCGCATCACACTCAATGGGGTGCGCAATTCGTGTGCAATATCTGAGGTCATACGCCGCTTAGAGGCTTCGCTTTCAGCCAAGGATTGGGACATCAGGTTGAAGGCAGCCGCGACTTGCTGTAGCTCTCTAGCGCCGCTAACCGCTACTTGTTTGCCGAGATTTCCTTCTCGTACTGCCCTGGTAGCCGCAACCAATTGGCGCAATGGTCGCGATACCCACCAGGCAAAACCGACTCCAGCAACCAAACTGGTGATTGCTGTGACAATGCTTATGATAGTTAACCACGTGCCAATCTCATCATAGAAGTCCTGCTCGGCCTGAGCTAACAATTGCGCACCTTGTGTCTGGCGAGCGAAATAGCCAATGGTCTCCCCCTCAGACTCTAGCGGTATGGCGCTGTCGCGCAAGGCATGGTCCAATGCCCCGCCAACCTGTGCCGCATCAGTCGCCCCCTGGATGATGTAGTCTGTATCAGTGACATAGAGGCTTGCCCCGCGATCACTGTTCTGGCTTGAGCCGTTTGCAGGTCTACGTTCATCAATCAGCGCTTGCACGCCATCCCAGGCGCCGTTTGCCGCATAGTGTGCCTCAAGCCGAGTCAGGAGCTGTGAGTTGTTCTCGATGACTCGTGTTTGTTGGACATAAGATCGAAAGCTGTTGTTGACAGTACGGTCAATTGCCAGGTTTGTGGCTGCTACAATGAGGATTGCGGTCAACCCGAAGGCCAGCGTAAACCGCGCCAGCAGACTATTCATTGGGCACTACTCGATAACCTACACCGTAGACCGTTTCAATGATGTCTGTGCCGAGCTTGGCGCGAAGATTCTTGATATGGACATCGATGGTGCGTTCGTAGGCCGCAAAGGCTTCGCCGTGAATACGTTCCAGAAGCTCCATTCGGGTATAGACGCGCCCCGGATACGCCATTAAGGTTGCCAGAAGCTCAAATTCGCTACGGGTGAGATCCACATCTGCTCCGTTTGCCGTGACGATACGAGTCTCCTGATTAAGCTGGATCCCGCTGATCTCGAGTGTTTTGCGCTCGCTGGGAGTATGGGAGCCTGCCCGGCGTAGTATCGCCCTGATACGGGCCACCAGGACTCGAGGGCTGAAAGGTTTGGTCACATAGTCATCGGCCCCCAACTCCAGCCCCAGAGTCTGGTCAAAATCGTTATCGCGTGCGGTAAGCATGAGAATAGGCACCTGACTCTCCTGGCGAATCTGACGCGCAACCTCAAACCCATCCATTTGCGGCATCATGATGTCCAAAATGACGGCATCAGGTTGGTTATGATGAAAACACTCCAGCGCATGCTGCCCAGTTTGAGCAGTGATTACCGTGTATCCCGCGCTCTCTAGATAAGCGCGCACAGTGTTAAGCAATTGCTCTTCGTCATCAGCGACCAGGATCGTTGCCGGCATTGGTACACGAGCTCCTATTGCGCCACTGGTGGCGCGGTTGGTTCCCAGCTACGGATAAACGCAGTTAGTGCCAGGATATCAGCTTCTGTCAGGCGTCCGCTCCAGGCCGGCATTATGGTATCGGGGACACCGCCAGCGATGATTTGCATGATCGCTGCATCCGGAGTATCAGCCAGAAATTGCTGCGCGTTAAGCGCCGGGGCGAGTGGTGTTCCTTGTCCGATTGAGCCATGACACTGTGTGCATAGAATATCATACAGTTTCTGCCCATCTGCAATCAATTCTGGCGTGATCTCGATTTCAGGCGGTGGTGGAGCCGTTGGCATTTCGACGCCCGCCTGTGACAGTTGGTCGTAGTTTCGGATAAAGGTGACCACGTCCGTAATCTCCTGGGCTGTGAGGGCGCCTTGCCAGCCAGCCATAAGTGTTCCAGGCACGCCTTCATTGATGATCCTGGCCAGTTCTGCATCGCTGAGCCGGGAGCGTAACTCAGGTGTATCCAGCGGTGGCGCGAGCTCGGTACTATGACAGGCGCTACATTCACGGTTGTAGATTTCGAGCCCATTGGCGATGGCAGTCCCATTAGGTAAGGCCTTGATTTGATCCAGTGCTGCGGTATCAACTTCGATAGTTTCAGGTTCAGGGGGTGTATAGCCGAGCGCAGATACTTGATTGGCCACATCATCCCAATCGGCATGCTGAATCAACGTCACAAGTTGATCTACCTGTCGGTTACTAAGTGTGCCCCCTTCGTCAACGGACCATGCAGCCATAACGGTACCATAGAGGCCGCGGGAAATTGTCTTATGGATCGTCTCTGCATCAGCGTTGCGAAGTGGATCGGTGGCAAGAGAAGGGGTGTTGGCGATTCCCTCACCAGCAGCGCCATGGCAGGCAGCGCAGTTGATCGCATATACGTCCGCTGCCGCGGCGATATCGTCGGTCTGCTGCCGTTCGGCAGCTGTGGCTTGCCGTTCATCTTCACTTACGATCAAATATCCGAACGCCAGTACCAGGACCCCAGTTGCGATAAACCCGACTGCAATCCAACGATTCATGGTATCTCCTCGGGATAGACGGCAAAGGTGCCATCCGTATTGTCACGTTGTGTTTTCTGCCCGGTATCAACCCTGATGTCTGTTCCGTTTTCGATAGTGACGGCAAAGAGATCAAGCGGGCGCGGGGCGGGTGGATTGAGCACTGCCCCATCTTGCTCAAAATTTGAGCCATGGCAGGGGCAGACAAATTTCTGTTGTTCAGCGTCCCATGGCACTGCACATCCGAGGTGCGTGCACTGACGATAGAGCGCCAGGAAACCGCCATCTATTTGTCGAACAAGATAGAAGCGTCCTTCCGTGAACAGGGTAACGCTGCCAGGTGGGTACTCATCCACTCGGCCGGCATCGAATATGCCGCCGAACTGACCCTCGCCAATGCGTGGCGACAAGAAACGATAGCCAACGTAGACCCCTTCACCTACTGCCAGTGCACCCAGTCCATACCAACCAGTTTTCAGGAACCGGCGCCGAGTTAGTCCATTTTCGTCGGTCATTGTGTTATCACTCCTTCGTTATCACCAGGGCCAGTCCAGGGCCATGCCTTCGCCGCGGAAGAACACGCCAATGATTGTCAGTACAACGAATCCAGTGAGTATGAGCGTGAACATACTCTGGCGAGCCTCACTGATAGCGGCTTTTAGCGGACCCCGCAAGAGTTCCCAATACAGCCACAATCCTGCCATTGTCCAGGCAAATGGCACCCATCCATTGCTGATTATGGTTGGTAGGGAGGGCAGCTGCTCGGGTAGGTTGATGTAGTACTCATCTGCGATTACCAACAGCGTGGTGCCCACAAAGCCTGTTATCAATCCCAGTACGGCCAGACGACGCCCGTGCTTGCTGTGAAACCAGACCCCTTCGCCGTCCTTGGTATGTTCCATATAGGGCAGTAATGCCAGCATTGTCAGGCCCACTGCTGGCATTATGATTGCGGCAAAAATAGGATGGAAGTGCAACAGGAGCTCCTGGATCCCCATAAAGTACCAGGCAGCCTTAGCCGGGTTGGGGCTATGGTTTGGGTCAGCAGCTTCTTCAAGAGGCGCGTCAATCAGGATGGCCCAGACGACCAGGACTGCTGTCGCTGCCAGCGCAAAGATGAACTCGCGGCTGACAAGGTGCGGGATAGTAGTGATACGTTCAACACGTTCGGACTGGGCCTCGCCTATCTTGCGTGGAATGCTGAAGCCATCTTTGCGTGCTCGAAAGAGATGGAAACTCAGTATTCCCATTATTAGCAGCGGAACGATGGCCAAATGCAGCCCATAGAAGTTGGTCAGGGTAGCGGCGCCAACTTCAGGCCCTCCTAGAATGAAATATGCTAGCTCATCCCCGACGAGGGGGACATATTGCAATAGGCTGACTCCTACCGTGACTGCCCAGTAGGCCAGTTGATCCCAGGGAAGCAGATATCCGGTGAAGTTGGCAACAACAACGAGTACCAACAAGCTAACACCCAGGATCCAGTTGAATTCGCGCGGGCGGCTGAGGGCGCCAGTGTACATCACGCGCAGCAGATGCAGCAGTGTCACCACCACCAGCGCATTGCCGCTCCAATGGTGCAGATTGCGCATGAACTGACCGAACCAGACATCGGTTTTCAGGTTCAGCATGTCTTGATAGGCGTGCTCAGGATCAGGTGTGTAGACGAACATCAGCATGACACCGGTAATAACCAGGATCACCAATAGTAGCAGTGCCAGTCCGCCCAGTCCCCACGTGTAGGTGAACTTGATCGATGGTTTCGCGACTTTGGCAGGATGGAGATGCAGCACGAGGTTGTCCATGACCTGCTTCATGCGGCCCCGATCATCACTGGGGTTCATCGGGGCGCCCCGGTTCATCGATTCAGCGAAACGTTTGAATAGTCCGCCGCTGTTTGCTTCTTGATTGTCACTCATTGGTGATAGATACTCCCTCGGGTGCGATACTTCGGCTTGTGTACCTATTGATTGCGGCCACCGCGCCATTGATTGCCTTGCCCGGTACCTTGTTGCCCCTGTCCCTGCCCTTGACTCTCGCCGTTGCGCCCAGGTCCACCCCAGAGCGGGCGGCCATTGGGATCACGCAGCATGAGTCGGTCACCGGTCGCCAGGTTCGTGATCTCTCCAGCCTGAAACTGGTCTTCTTGCCAGAAACCCAGCAAGCTGACGCTATCGCCAACCGCAAAGCTAACATCCTGTGAGTCGGCGAAGCCAGGCTGGCCAAGCTGAATCATCAGTTGCTGCCCATCGGTCGTCTGGACTGTCAGGCTATTCCGTCCTACAGCAAGAATAGTGCCTTCGAAGGTGACCCACTCATCGACCTGTACCTGCCCGGTACCACCGCCTTGCCCCTGACTGGCTTGCGTATTGGTGGCACCGCCAGACCAGAGTGGCTGCCCCGTTTCCGTGCGGATGTTCAGCGTGGCACCGTTTGCCTTGATCACGGTGCGAGCGTGGTATTGGTCTGCGTTCACAAACCCTTCGACAATAACCCGTTCACCGGCGTATAACATGACTCCCTGCGCTTGCCAGTAGGTGGGCGGTCCGAGTTCAACGTAGAATGAGTTACCCTCTGGTGTCTGAAGTGTGAAACCAAATTCGTCCACACTCACAAGTTCGCCGATGGCTGACCAGGGCTCGCCAACGGTGCCTTGTTGCTGTTGGTCTGGGTTGGGCTGGGTGAGCGGAGAATCTGAACCGCTTTCCGAAGTTTCGTCGGTTGCGAGGTCTGATTCAGCCTCGGGGGCTGTAGGGGTATGGGCCTGCGCCGACTCATCGATTGGACGGGTGATAGCGGGGTTCTTGTCATCTTCGGCCTTGGACTCTTCTACCTGCGAACCATCGTAAATGGCGATGCCTAGTGACCCGATAACTGTAACCGTCAGGACCGAGATCATGAGGGTTTTCAACATTGGGTTGTCTCCTTGGCGTGTTCTGGCGATTGACTGCGCTCAGGATATGGCAACAATGTGTGGATCTTGTGAAGATATTGCGGTGTTCTTGTATGGGAATGGGTTATCTGCTTAGTGGGGGAGTACTGGTGGTCGCCTTCTACCAGGAAATCGAAGGCGACCGTAAGCGTCGATTCGTGAGTGTTACAACCGCTGGAGTTCCTTGAGCTTTTTGGTTAGGTCCTGCTTCGCGCCGCGTTCCCACGTAGCGTGATAGTCGTCAGCGCCCAATTTGCGCTCCAGTTCAGCGCGCAAGGCGGTGATACGAGGCCATGCTGCCAACCAGCCATTCGGGCTCAGCGGATGAGTGAAGGCCAGTGCCAGTAACTCAGCCGCCTGAACGAAATCACCATCTTGGTTTGCCAGGATCGCACCGACAGCCAGGGGAGCGGGGAAGCCCAGCGGTTTGCGGTCCTTCCGTTTGATCTTGAGCTGAGCGCGCAGGTGTTTACGGGCCGCACGCCAGTCATCTTGATTAGCAGCAAGAATTGCCAGACAGCCGTGCGTCAGGGCCTGTGCCGGGGATTCTTGGCCAGCAGCGGCGACCGCTTCCTCGCAGTGCGCCTTGGCGGTGACATGATCGCCATGTAGGGTGGCCACAAGCGCCAGCAAGCAGAGTGCGTAGGGCTTTTCTTCCTGGTTATCGAGTTCGTTGGCCAGCGCCAGACTCGCGTGCGCGAGGTCCGCGGCGCGGGAGAGGACACCCTGCTCAAAGGCGATCGATGCCATGAAGGTCTTGGCAACACCGCGGAATAGCCGGTCCCCAATCTGAGTCAAGAGCGGGTCACTTTCGGCAAAATAGCCGGTTGCATCATCGAGGGCGCCGTTCTGCCAGGCTGCACCGCCGCTATCACTGAGAAGAATAGCCGTGCCATAGAGATGACCGATCTCACGGCTGAGCGCCAGCGCTTCGTGGCGTAGGTCGGCTGTGCGTGCCTGCGGACCGTCTGTCCATTGGTAGGACTTGGCGAGGTTACGCATTACCTCGACCATTGCGAAGCGGTCATCCAACGCACGATATGCCTCAAGCGCCTGCTCGAGGTAGTCGATTGCCTTTTGGTGGTTGCCCATCGAGCGTGCGATCAAACCAAAGTCCGCCAGGCAGCGCGCGATTTCAGCCTTGTTATCGTGTTGACGGGCAATCGCCATTGCAGCTTCAGTTTCCTTGTGGGCGGCGCGTGGCGATTTGGCGTCAATCCCCGCCAGGAGGCGGCCCCAGAAGGGGTGCGGTGTTTCGCCTGCGGCAGGCGCGAGCTTCTCACGGGCGTAAGTGTAGAGCTCAAGGGCTTCCGCGGTCCGGTTACGTATCGTGCAGAACCAGTAGAGGCTATCGGCCATCTGGTCCAGAGCATCGAAATCGCGCTGATCGACGGCCCAGTGCCATGCGCTCCGGATGTTCTCGAATTCGGCCTCGATTTCGGCAAGTGCGGCCAGTTGGCGCTGCCCCTTAAGATCGCGTTCGCGTTGCTGCCATTGGGAGTTATGACCCGACATGTCATCATCTCCTTATGCTTGTGATCGATGACCGTAGCGTAGCAAAACAGCAGGCGGCCTGTCGTCCAACCTGGGTTGGAATTGGGGGTTGGATTCTAGTCGATGATACCTAGACTCCGCGCTTTGATGAGTGCCTGAGTGCGGTTCTGTACATCGAGTTTGCTGAAGATCCGGTTTGTGTGAGATTTCACGGTGCTGATTGCGATGACGAGTTGCTCGGCGATGTCACGATTGGAAAGCCCCAGAGCAAGCATACGCAAGACCTCCTGCTCGCGAGCACTCAACGGATCAGTCAACGGTTGGATGCTAGCCTGCTGGGGCGCGGGCCGGCGACCGATGAGGGCTGGCTGTATATGTCTCATCCAGCCAGCGTAGTATTCGAGATGCGCTGTCTGGATTGCATAGCGCTGCTCATCTGTAAGGTGTGAAGCAGCATATTGACGCAGCAGTTCGTGGATGTCAAAACGTCCGGTTTCGTGGCTGCGCCGGAGGATCGATTTGTTGGTCAGCGCCATTAGGTCTTGCAGCGAGGCGTGGGCGACAGCCTGAGCAGCTTCGCGCGTGAAGCCTGCCCGGAATACCGCGAGTCGAGCGATGACCTCACGCTCAGTTCCACTGAGCTGGCGCCAGGCATAGTCGAAGACGGCCCGGATACTGCGCTGACGGGCCGGAATATCTTGCAGGTCTGTCTCCAGCAGATCAAGATTCTGGCTGATCTCTGTGGCGATCTCCTCAGGTGTCAATAAATCCGCCCAGGCGGCCGCCAGAATGATCCCGAGCGGCATCCCTTCGACAAGCTGACAGATGCGCACAATCGGCGCGACATCATCTGGATCAAAGCGTGGCGACACCGTTTTTGCGTGCTGGATGAACAAACGTATCGCATCCGCGTCAAAAACGTTTTCCGGATCGTCGCCTGACGCTATTTTCAGACCATGCAGCATAAAGATGCTCTCGAGGGAGAGCCGCAATCTCTCGCGAGATGTGACAAGCAGTCTGATGGCCGGTGCCGCGCGCAAGATCTTGCCGAGCAGTAAGGCATCATCCACCAGGTGCTCGAAATTATCGAGAATGATGAGTATCTGCTTGGTACGTAGATAAGTCAGCAATTGCTCCTGCGGGTTGGTGCCTTGGTGGAAGTGAAAATCAGTCGCCTCGGCGATTGCAGAGACAATCTGGCTGGCGGTGTTGAGTGTGGCCAGGGGGACGAAAAACACCCCATCGACGAAGTGATCGAGCATGACGGCGCCGGCTTCCAGCGAGAGACGCGTTTTGCCCATGCCGCCATGTCCCAAGATCGTGACCAGACGCACCGACGGATCATCAAGCATGGTCCCCAGGGCGGCTAGCTCGTTGTTGCGGCCGATAAAGGGTGTAAGTTGTACTGGCAAGTTATGGCGTTTGGCGGCGTGATGTTCGCTGCCCAGGGTCTGTTGGGGGCCTGGCGAGTCTGCTGACGTGCGGCTCGTCACGGTAGCAGGGTGATTACCCTGGATGATTCCTTCCAATTCGGCGCCAATAATACGCATTCTCGGCACCCGAAGTCCAGGGTCTTTGGTGAGCATCCGGTAGACAAGATCAACCAGCGCCGGAGGGGCATCGGGGCGCTGTTCCTCAAGATCAGGGGGCGCTTGCGTCAGCACTGCCGTGATGATTGACGCCACGTCATCACCAGTGAAGGGAACCCGACCGGCAATCATCTCAAAGAGCATCACGCCGAAGGACCAGATATCACTCCGTGGATCAAGCGGGAGTCCCTGGCATGCTTCGGGGCTGACATAGGCCAGAGTACCCAGCACGACACCGGCTTCGGTTAGGTTGGAACTACTGACGTGGGCATGGCCAAAATCCGAAAGGCGCGGCGTGCCGTCAGCGGCCAGAAGGACATTGGCTGGCTTCAGGTCACGATGAATGATTCCCAGGCGATGGGCCCGGGTCAATGCATCCGTGAGATCGAGGGCGATTTCGAGAATGTCATCGATGGACATCTGCGGGAAGTGTTGCTGGCGTTCGCTCAAGGTTCCGCCGGGCATATACTCCATAATCAAATAATGCTGCTTATCTTCCTGGATGGTGGCAAGGAGCTTGACAATATTCGGGTGGTCGAGCTGCCGCAGGATTTGGCTTTCACGCTCAAAGCGCGCCAGCATTTCAGGATATTCTTGGATAAGCGCCATTTTGAGATGTTTGATGGCGACATCCTGCCCCGTTTCCAGGTCCACCCCGCGATAGACGGTGCCCATGACCCCTTCGCCAAGTGGCGTGTGGATTTCATAGCGGTTGTCGAGTAGGAGTTTGCGCATCATGTCCCCTCTCTAGCTGTGATATTAGCTTACTTCAATCAGCGTTGTGGGGCTACACCGTGATTGTTGCGATTATGGGCTGCGTACTTCACAATCATGGAGGTGCGGCAATGGTGTCGCAGACACATTGGACGGTATCAAGGAAGCAAGCCGAGCATTGCCAAGACTCAAAGACTTGCAGGCCGATCTGGTGGCTGGCGTGATTGGGGCTGTTGTTGGTACGCCTCAGGCGATGGGTTTTGCCCTGATTGCGGGCGTCAATCCAATCTATGGTCTGTATACTGCGGTCGTCTCAACGATTGTGGCCGCCCTGGCAGGGCGATCGGCCCTGATGACGGTTGGGCCGACCAATGCGCTGGCGCTGGTTGTGGCGAGTGTGCTCGGAGGCTATGATGCGGCGATCCAACCCGAACGCCTATTTGTTCTGACCAGTCTGGTTGGTGCTTTTCTGGTGGGGTTTGGCATATTGCGCCTGGGGACCCTGGTGCGCTTTGTGTCCAACGCTGTTATGACCGGATTTATCAGTGGGGCCGGGTTGCTGATTATTCTCGGTCAGTTTCGGTACTTGAACGGGTACGATCCCCAGGGTCAGACCACGCTATTGCGTTTCATGGACTGGCTACAACACCTGCCGGATAGCGATCTTCAAACCGTGGCGGTTGGCCTCGTGGCAATAGTCACTATCTTCGCGATCCAGCGGACGCGCTTTCGCAATGTGGCGCCGTTGGTCGCGATTGTATTGACAACGCTGAGCGTGCAGCTATTGGCGTGGGAGGGCGTAACCCGGGTGCATGATATCTCCTCGGTGCCACGCGGCCTGCCTGATCCGGTTCTCCCCACGCTGACTGTCGTGCCAGAACTGGCGACGGCCGCCCTCGCGATGGCGGTTCTCGCTGCGGTGCAGAGTGCGGCGCTGCTCAATAGTATCGCGGAGCCAGGTGCAGAGTCCTCGGGTATGAACCGTGATTTCGTGGGGATGGGGTTGGGGAACCTGGTGGGCGGGGTATTGCGAGGCATGCCCGCGTGCGGATCGTTGTCGCGTACGGCGGTCAATATCAATGCCGGGGCAAGTACACGCTGGGCAAATGTCATGGCTGGGGTTTCGGTCGGTACTTTCCTTATACTCCTCGGGCCATTGGTTGAGCAGGTAGTGTTGGCGGCCTTGGCGGCACAGTTGATCCTGGCCGCAGTGAGCCTAATCGATCTTGAGCAGATCCGGTTGGTCTGGCGCGTCAACTGGCCAGCGCGCACGGCGATGGTGGTGACGTTCACCGCTACTTTGGCGTTGCCGCTTCAATATAGTATCTACGTTGGCATTTTTCTTTCGCTGGGGTTATATGTTCACTCAGCCGCCGAGAATCTGTCGGTCGTCCGTTTGGTGCCAGTTGGGGACAATCGCTATCAGACGGTAGCGATTCCGGAAGCGCTGCCTGAGAGCGCGGTCGTCATCTTCTCGGTGCACGGGCATCTCTATTTCGCCGCGGTGCAGAAGTTGGCTTCCGTATTGCCATCCGCTGAGACCGGAAACCGTTCGATTGTGGTGCTGCGCTTGCGCGAGAACACCTTTCTGGGCAGTACGGGTATACGCTTCTTACAGCGTTACAATCATGTCCTGCGTCAGCACGGTGGCCGGCTGATTCTGGCCGGGTTGTCGGAATCTGTGCGGCGTCAATTCGAACAGACCGGTATGCAGGCTGATTTTGGCCCGGCGAATCTATTTGATGCCAGCGACATCTTCCTGGAGGCTACAGGGTCGGCTTATGAGTACGGCTTAACTCTGCTAGATCAAGAGGAGTAAGCGCGACTGCCAGCCGAGGGGCGACCGGCAGTCTACATGTGCTAAACCAAAGATGGGGACCCGGCTCAATCTTCCAGCGTGCTGAGGTCGCCTTCGGGCAGGCCGAGCGCCCGTGCTTTCAATACCCGCCGCATGATTTTACCCGATCGGGTCTTGGGCAGAGAATCCACAAAGCTTATCCGTGTCGGCACTGCAATCGGGCCGACTTCGTGCCGGACATGGTCCTTTAGCTTTTCAACGAGGCTATCTGAGGCCTCGGCGTCTGCCACCAGGATGCAATAGGCCTCGATGTGATTGCCCTTCACCTCATCGGGGATGCCGATGACGGCTGCTTCGGCGACGGCCGGGTGGCTGACAAGCCCCGATTCGATTTCGGCGGTGCCCAACCGGTAGCCGCTGACTTTGATGACATCGTCGATACGCCCGATAACCCAGATGTACCCATCCTCGTCTTTCCGGGCCGAGTCGCCGGCGAGATACCAGCCCTGGGCTTCGTAGCGGTGCCAATACTGCTCGACGTAGCGGTCAGGGTCGCCGAAGATGGTACGCAGCATGCTCGGCCACGGGTTCTTGATGACCAGATAGCCGTCTTCGCCCGGCGCGCACGCGTTGCCAGCTTCATCGACCACGTCAACATCCAGGCCGGGGAAGGGGCGGGTGGCACTACCCGGCTTGAGCGGCACCGATGGCATCGGCGCGATGATGAAGCCACCCGTCTCTGTTTGCCACCAGGTATCCATGATCGGGCAACGTTCCTTGCCAATGACGGTATGGTACCAGCGCCAGGCTTCGGGATTGATTGGTTCGCCCACTGACCCCAACAGGCGTAAGCTACTTAGGTCGTGACGATTAGCCCAGGCGTCCCCGAAGCGCATCAGGCCACGGATGGCGGTCGGCGCGGTGTAAAGAATCGTGATGCCATAGTCCTCGATCATGCGCCACCAGCGGTTGGGGTAGGGATGCGTTGGGGCACCTTCATACATGAAGCTCGTCGCCCCCAGGATAAGCGGCCCGTAGACAATGTAGCTATGCCCGGTGATCCAGCCGGGGTCGGCAGCACACCACCAGCGGTCATCATCTTTCATATCAAACACCCACTTGAGGGTGGTTGAAGTGTAAAGTTGGTATCCGCCATGCGTATGCAGCACGCCTTTGGGTTTGCCGGTTGTGCCACTGGTGTAGAGGATAAACAGCGGATCTTCAGCGTCCATAACCTCGGTCTCGCACTTGGTGCTGGCGATGGGCAGGTTGATCAGATCGTGATACCAGTAGTCGCGTCCAGGCTCCATGTGGATGTCCTGGCCGGTGCGCTTGACGACGATCACCGACTCAACCACCGGTGAGCGCCGTACCGCCTCGTCAGCGGTTTCCTTCAGTGGGACAATCCCGCCGCGCAGCCAGGCACCGTCGGCTGTAACCAGTACGCGGCTCTGGGCGTCCTCGATGCGGTCAGCCAGCGCTTGCTCAGAAAATCCGCCGTAGACGACACTGTGCACCGCCCCGATCTTGGCGCATGCCAGCATCGCGATCATGATCTCAGGAATACGACCCATATAGATCGTGACCCGGTCACCTTTGTTGATGCCCATGCTCTTGAGGACGTTGGCAAAGCGATTGGTTTCCTGCCAGAGGCGCCAGTAGGACATACTGCGGCGATCACCCTGTTCGCCCTCCCAGATCAGTGCCAACTTGTTTCGCCGCCATGTCTTGGTGTGACGATCGAGTGCGTTGTGCACGATGTTCGTCTTGGCGCCAATGAACCATTTGTAGAATGGTGCTTCGCTGCTATCCAGGACTCTTTCCCAGGGCTCATACCACTCGAGCGCTTCGGCCTGCTTGGCCCAGAAGGCCTCAATATCGGTCATTGCTTCCTGGTAGAGGGCGTCATAATCGGGAACGTGGGTGTTTTTGACAAGCTCTTCATCAGGGTGATACCACTCACCCGTGGGTGGGGAAAACGGTTCAAGCGACATCAGCAAGTTCCTTCAAAAACTGTGGATGGAAGTAAGGCCGTTTCCTCCTCTGCCCGCGTCGGGGATAACGGCTCAGTATTTGCGTAGTGTACTTGAAATGCTGGTCAGCGGACAACTATCGAGCAGGGCACATTGGTTGGCGGGCTTGATGTGTTCCCGATAACAGAGCCCGGCGCCCACGAAAACGAACTCGCGGGCGCCGGGGCTGTTGAGCTGACTTGGGCTAGAAAGCGCTAGTGATGATCAGGCTTTGAGCCGGTCGAGGAAGGACTTGCGGAATTTAGCGACTTTCGGTGCAATGACAACCTGGCAGTATCCCGCGTTGGGATTCTTCTTGAAGTATTCCTGATGGTAATCTTCAGCCGGGTAGAACACATCGATTGGTGTCACCTCGGTGACAATGGGGTTGGGCCACAACCCTTCTGTTTCCAGCTCGCGGATCTTTTTCTCGGCCGTGACCTTTTGCTCTGGCGTGTGATAGAAGATCGCCGAGCGATACTGCGTGCCCATGTCCGCGCCCTGGCGATTGAGCGTGGTGGGGTCATGAATGGTGAAGAAGACGTCCAGTATCTCGTCAAAGCTGATCCTATCCGGGTCGAAGGTGACCTGTACCACTTCAGCGTGGCCAGTGTTGCCGGTGCAAACCTGCTGGTAGCTTGGCTTGGGTACGTGTCCGCCGGCATAGCCAGAGATAGCTGTCTCGACACCTAGGAGTTCGTTGTAGACGGTCTCGATGCACAAGAAGCATCCACCGCCCAGCGTTGCGACTTCTAAGCTCATCCTCAACGTCCTTGGCAACTTGTGGGTTAGCGATATCCCCCTCGGCGAGCATTATAACGTATTGACGCCAGCAGGTGGATTGGAATCGTGATAGAAAGGGTCGTCTAACGGCGCGTGGCCCTGTGCAGGGCGTCTTCCATGACTTTGGCGCGCTCATCCCAGGTGTGGTCCGCTGAGGATGCCAACGCGGCATGTTGCAGCTTATGGCGCAGGGCGTCATCGTCGATCACTGCGCTCAGCGCAGCGGCCATCGAGTCAATATCCTCAGGCGCAAACAGATAGGCGTTTTCGCCATGTGTGACGATCTCGGTGATGGTTTCCTGATCGGGTGCGATAACCGCTTTCCCCATGGCCATGTATTCGTAAATCTTCATGGGATTGCCGTAGGTGTTGGTAGCAGGCATGATGGTGATGTCCGCCGCCGCCGTGTGGGCACCAACATCCTCGTAAGGGAGTTGGCCGGTGAAGGTAACGTCCGATAGCAAACCAAGCCTCTCTGCCTGGTTCTGGGCCTTCGTGAAGCGTTTTCCGCTGCCGATTAACAGTAAGTGAGTTCCTTGGCGCGTCTGACGGAGCCTGGCAAAGGCTTCCAGCAACAGATCAACGCGGTGATATGGTTGGAACGAGCCGACAAAGCCGATCACCACCGCTTCGCTGGGGATGTTGTAGCGCTTACGGATTGGCGTACCATCAGCGTTGGGATCAAATGCCTCCGTGTAAATGCCATTGCTGACGGTCACGATCTTTTC
>JAADYW010000298.1 GCA_010092845.1 Chloroflexota bacterium | reverse complement strand
TCGAGAAGGAGCACTTCACCACGCAGATCGCCTTCAACTGCTTCTCCCAAGATTTGACTCCAGAGACTCTCGGTTTGCCGGTCGTACATGACCAACGTGTTCATAATGAGCTTGCCAGAAACACCGAAATCGTAGACAACGCCATTCAAATCGCGGGCATACACGATGCCCGTGAAGCACAACGGTCACCACGTGACGGCAACCGGCACCCCGCCCACCGTATCGTTTACGATCTCATGGTTACTGAGCATCGGCACAGAGTATGCTCTGGCATCCCCGTTGATCTCGACTCCGATGACCAACTCACTGTCACGATAGTCCGAATCTGCTTGGGAAGCGGAAACGAACTGAGGGTTGTCAATCGCAGGAATAGCATCCTGCGACAGAATCGTATGCATGGTAACTTCGCGGTTGTCCTGGCTTGGGATGGTGACGTCTTCCTCTTGACGCAACCAGGGGAAAATATCCTCGGCAAACACCACCAGCAGCATACAGATACCAACTGCACCAAGCATCAGCAACCACTGCCAGCCATCTTTCTGGATTGACTTCATCACGATACGCTACCTCCTCACCAATCGTTGCGATGTTGGGATGGTATCGATAGGCCAGTCCTTACGACGGTTGAGAAGTTGAAGATGGGTGTTTAAGCGGCAAGCTATCGCTCTATGACCAGCGATAGCTTGCTCAAAGGCTATGTTGTCTGCGCGAAGGAGATTAAGCGCCAAACTTCTCCAGGCGATTGGCATGCGCCAGAGCCAGAGGCATGATGTCAGTGGCGGGAAATTGTCCCAAGGCCCCACCATAGCAAGCCCGCTCACCGAAGCTGTCCGCATAGTCTGGCAT
The DNA here is from genome assembly GCA_010092845.1 of Chloroflexota bacterium. Lineage (GTDB taxonomy): Bacteria > Chloroflexota > Anaerolineae > Aggregatilineales > J027 > J027. The sequence continues at coordinate 2,703 of JAADYW010000298.1, read as the reverse complement.
ATGTAGTGCCGGCGACCACAGCAAGAGGGGGACCGGATGCCACGAATGGGAGCGATGCTTGGCCGGCGTTGAGTGGTCACCGGTAATGACAAGTACATCCGGGTTCAGATCGAGGAGTTTTGGCAAGGCAGCATCGATTTCTTCAATCAGATGCACTTTGGCATCGAAGTTACCGTCTTCGCCGTAGCTATCGGTCTTCTTGATATGGCAGAAGATGAAATCGTAGTCGTTCCATACACTTGCAACCCTGTCGAACTCCTCCGCCGGCGTTTCTATACCAGCAGTATCAATCACGTCCATCCCCACCAGGCGACTGACCCCCTTGTACATGGGGTAAACCGCGACGCAGGCCGCTTTTAGCTTATAGATGTCATCATACTTAGGCAGATTCGGATCCATGGCGAAGCCCCGCAGCAAAACACCATTGGCCGGCTCGTGGCCTTTGAGGCGCTTATGCGCTTCGTCGATCCATTGCTGGACGAGCTCAGCAGTATGTGTTGCCTCGCGCGAACCATCAAGCGCAACGGCATCTAGCGGTTTCTCGCCCGTAACCTGGGGATCGGTGTCGTCAATAGCGCCACTCAGGCCTTCACCCCGCAACGTCAGCACAAATCGATATTCCTTGACTACTGCCACCCGGGTCTCAATGCCGGGGATCTCGATTCCCTGGAGGATGTCGACGCGTTTCTGGCCTTCTTCAGTCGGAATGCGACCCGCGCGCCGGTCAGTCACAATGCCGTTATCATCGAGCGTGCAGAAATTGCCGCGGGCAGCAACATCTGCATCGCGGATCCCAAGTCCTACACCCAGCGCCGATAGAACACCCCGCCCTACCGGGTGTTCGACGGGATCATAGCCAAACAATGCGAGATGTGCCGGCCCGCTGCCCGGTGTAATCCCGCGCCGGACCGGGATCGTGGCCCCCAGGCTACCCTCTTTAGCCAACCGGTCCATATTGGGTGTCTTGGCAGTTTCAAGTTCGGTCAGGCCACCAGCCTCCATAGGTAGCCCTCCGACCCCATCTAGAACCAGGAGAATGATCTTGCCGCCCTCAGCACGGGTGAGCTGTCGCATGAGTTCAAAATTAGCCATTGGCTTTGGTCTCCTCATAATAGAATTCACCAATTCATGGTTCATTTGTACCACGCTGGAGTGTTTCCTCAAAGGTACCTTCCGGATAATTTGTCAAACTTGGGTATAGTTGAAGGATGATAAGACGGTTGCAGTGGAGGCATCAGAGTCGTGTGGCGCGTACGCAGAGTCATTCGCTGGATGCGGCCAGGATTTTACATCAAACGCTGGCTTGTGCTCATTTTATTGGGCATGGGGAGCCTGGCCCTGGCGTTCGCCCAGTTGGTCATTGTTATCCATGACGAATGGCCCCGTGCCGTTGATGCGTTTGTCTATGACACCCTGGTTGGCCCCGCTGTCACGATAGGGTTCCTATTGCTGGTCGGGATTGGCTTGATCGCTTTTGGTGCCTATCGTCTTAACAAGTCACTCATGGCGCCGTTGCATTCCCCGGGCTCACTCCGGGAATGGGTGCGCATGGTGCGCGCCTATCAGCAATTGCGTCAGGGCATCCGGGTGGTAGCCATTGGAGGCGGAACCGGCATGCCCAGCGCGCTGCGCGCCATGAAGTCAGTGACCAGCAACATCACCGCCGTTGTGACGATGGCCGATGATGGAGGTAGTTCCGGACGGTTGCGCCGCGATCTCGGCGTCCAGCCGCCGGGCGATCTGCGCAATAACATCACAGCGCTAGCCCGTGACGAGGATCTGATGACCCAGCTCTTCCATTTTCGTTTCACCAGCGGGGAACTGGCCGATCATAGCTTCGGTAATCTGTTCCTGGCGGCCTTAGTGGGTATGATGGGCAGCATGGATCATGCGGCGGCGGTCGCGGGACGTGTCCTGGCCATTCAAGGGCGTGTCCTGCCCTGCACATTGGACGACGTCAATCTTGTCGCAGAAGTGCGGCATCGACAGAGCGGTGAGCAACTGACAATAAAAGGCGAATCAAATATACCCAAGTCAGAATGGACGATCGAGCACGTCTTTCTAGAGCCCAGCGGTGTCAAGGCTTTCCCGGAAGTCGTCGCCGCGATCCAGGACGCCCAATTGATCGTCATTGGTCCCGGCAGTCTGTACACAAGTATCCTACCTAATCTCATAGTGGACGAGGTTGCTGAGGCCATCCGTGCCAGTGCCGCGCTAACGGTCTATGTCTGCAACATCGCGACCCAGCCCGGCGAAACTGACGACTACACCGTCGCGGATCACATCATGGCAATTGAGCAACATGTTGGCGTCGATATCGTTGATGTTGTTGTCGCCAATAACCACTACCCTGTTGCCAATGCCGGGCCCAACACCATTTACGTCCCACCAGTACCGGGCAACCACGCAATACGGCATCGCTATCGCTTTGTCTATGCAGATCTGACCGACAACCAACGCCCATGGCGCCATGACCACGAAAAATTGCGCCAGGTCTTGCTAAGCTTGCGCTCTGACTCTTTTCATCGAAACGCACAACGAACACACGCGGGCAAAACACCAGTTTTACGTTAGAATCATTGAAGTAGCATTGCCGGAATATTTTCATTCAGCCCTCTGATGAGAAGGAGAAACAATCAATGGCAATTCGAATTGGTGTGAACGGGTTTGGCCGTATTGGACGCCAAGTCGTCCGCGCGATTA
>JAADYW010000053.1 GCA_010092845.1 Chloroflexota bacterium | reverse complement strand
GTGTTGGTTTGTGCCCCATTAATTGTATCGGAAAAGACGATATCTCCGGTCGCGGCCGAAGATAATATGGAATTGACGCTGCCAGGGCTAAGCGCGCCGGTCGAGGTTATTTATGACGGATTTGGTGTCCCCCATATTTATGCTGAGACCACCGCTGACCTTTTTCTAGCACAGGGCTATGTAGAGGCGTCGCATCGTTTCTGGCAGATGGACTGGTGGCGCCATTTGAGTGCTGGCCGCTTGTCAGAGATCGCCGGTGAGCCAACCGTTGGGAACGACTTCTTCTTGCGCACCATGCAGTACGAGGCGGCGGCTGACCGTGATCTTGAGATCATGTCCGATGAAGGGCGGGCTGTGCTCGATGCCTATACCGCCGGCGTGAATGCCTATCTCGACGGCAAGACGCCTGCTGAGGTCGCGCTCGAATATCAGACTTTCGCGACGGCCGGAGTTGATCTCGAAATCGCTCCCTGGACACCGAATGACACCGTACGATGGTTCAAAGTCATGTCCCAGGATCTTTCCGGTAACTTCCAGGGCGAGCTGTACCGCGCCGGTATTGTCGATGCTGTGGGTGAGATCCCCGCGCGATTCTTGTTGCCTGAGTATGATTACGAGCAGTTTCCGGTGATCACCGAACCGGGAGGTGTCGATTATGCAGGAGCTAGCGAGGAGATGTCTCTGGTTGTGCCCGAGGGCGTGGACTACAGCCGGGTATCGTTTGATCTGGTTGGCGACGTCAAACTGGATGACCCGTTACTGCGCCCCTTTGGCTCAGGGATGGGGATTGGTTCGAATTCGTGGGCGATCGGCGGCGAAATGACAGCGTCGGGTATGCCCTATCTGGCCAATGACCCGCACCTTGGTATTCAGATGCCTTCCATCTGGTACGAAGTTGGTTTGCACTGCATCGAGGTAACCGAAGCATGTCCGTATAACGTCGTCGGTGTGTCGTTTGCGGGTGCGCCCGGGGTTATCATCGGTCACAACGATAATATTGGTTGGGGTTTCACCAATGTCGGTACTGATGTTCAAGACCTCTACGTCCTCACGCTGAATCCGGACAACCCCGGGCAATACATGCTCGATGGTGAATGGACCGATTTTGAGATCATTACGGAGGAGATTGAAGTCCAGGGTGGCACATCGCGGGCGCTGACAATCCGTAACTCGGTGTGGGGGCCGGTGATTTCGGATGTGATTGGCTATGAAGACCAGGTATTTGCGTTGCGCTGGACAGCCTTTGATGCCAACACCCAGCTTGATGCCCTGCTTCAATTCAATCGCGCCCGCAACTGGGACGAGTTCCGCCAGGCGGCCAGTCTTTTTGATGTCCCCGCTCAGAATCTGTTGTATGTCGACGTCGAAGGCAATATCGCGTATCAGATGCCAGGTAAAACACCAATCCGTGCAGATGGCCATTCTGGGCTCATGCCGGTGGACGGTAGTACAACAGACAATGCCTGGCAGGGCTTTGTTCCTTTCGAAGAGCTTCCCATGGTCCTGAACCCGGAAGCTGGGTATATCGTCACCGCCAACAACCCTGTCGTCGGCCCGGATTATCCATACTACATCACCGATGGTTGGGATAGAGGCTACCGCGCTGCACGGATTGAAATGATGATCCAGAATGATCCAGATGGCGTGATTACCATCGAGGATATCCAGGCGATGCATCTGGACAATTACAATATGAAGGCTGATTTCCTCGTTCCAGCGCTGCAGAATCTCACTTTTGAAGACGAAACCCTGACAGACTTGGTGAGTTGGCTGGCGGATTGGGACCGGCAAAATGATCCTGATAGCGGCGAAGCGGCGTTGTTCGAGATGTTCTGGGTCATGCTTCTAGAGAACGTTTTTGTTGACGACCTTGGATTGATGCCCTCTGGGGGTAGTAGTGACTGGTATTTGGTCAGTCTGATGCTTGAGAACCCGAACAATGCCGTCTACGGGCTTCTATGGGATGATGCTAACACCGATGGCCGTGAAACAGCTGAGGATATGCTGCGGCTATCATTTAGCCAAGCCGTTGACGAGATGCAGGTCCTGCACGGTGAGGATCCTGCTGCGTGGTCATGGGGTGCGCTTCACATTGCGAGCTTCCGCGCTGCGCCGCTGGGGCAGGGTGGCATTGATCCCACCTTCGATCCCCTGCTGGACTCTTTGTACAACGTACACATTTCCGTCGGTGGTGGCTCGAGCATCGTCAATGCCACCGGCTGGAGTGCAGCCAATCCGTTTAGCGTGGGCGCAGTGCCGAGCATGCGCCAGATCCTGACGCCGGAGGATTGGGATATGTCGCTGCGGATCAACACCGTGGGGCAAAGTGGCAATCCACAGAGCCGCCATTACGAGGATCAGGTTGAGATGTGGGCGCAGGGTGAATACCATCCGGACTGGTTCAGCCGCGAGGCAGTTGAAGCCGATGCTGAGGCAACCTGGATGTTGATGCCGGCTGAATAGACGCATCATCCGTCCTGCGAGTTTGATTGGTCAAGGCCCCGGAACCAGAGTTGGTTCGGGGCCTTTCGTTTGATGAGAATGTCGTGTGTTGCAGCCGGTAGTCCAGATAGTGATTCGTCACAATAGGGGAGATGCCTGTCCAGGGCAGTACAGGTTACTATGCTATAATACGATGCTTAGATAGGCCCGGGTTTCAGGTCTATTCGGACAAAATCAGCGTAGTGAACTGTATGGCATGCTAACATGAAGTTCAAATTCCATGTGTATGTTCAGAAACATCGCAATCGAACATACACTGCCACGGTGCTACCATTCTTTGATATTGCTGACTATGGCAATAGCCTGGAGGAGATCAAAGCAGGCCTGGCCGAGTCGGTGAAGAATCGCATTTTGCAGATGCCAGCTGTGCGTCTACATCAATTGGAATTTGACCCACGTGTCTATCTGCAGCGTGTTCATGTCGAATTGCGCCCGATGGACCGCAAAAAGCGCAACCGGCGCCGCGAGAAAGTCCGTATGGACTTCAGTGTGCTGGTCAAGCCACAGGATGATGGCCAGCTCTTTGTCTCTATTCCCCGCTTGGCGCCGAATGGCCCCTCATTTTACGTTTACAACGCCAACGAGCTCCAGCACCAGTCAGAAGTGGAATTAGCTGCCTGGTTCGACAGCTATACCCTTGACCAGCTTCAAGAATACCAGTATGCGCGTAGCGAGATGCTGGAGACTCTGGAGGTTATTGTACCGATCAAGAAGCCGAAGGAGCGCGACCGGTCGCCGGGGCATGAAGAGCGTAGCCCGTTTGGCAACCGCGAAGAGGAGAGTTTCTGGGCGCTGCGCGAATTCGGCATAAATATGACGGCGCAGGCGGCCGAATTGAGGCTTCGTCGTGCGTACCGCCGCGATGATATCGTGAGGCAAATTGCATATTTGCTATCACAGCCGCGTAACAATAGTGTTCTGCTGTTTGGTGATAGTGAAAGTGGCAAAACTGCTATTGTTCAGGAAGTGGTACGTTGCATCGCCAGCAAGGATGTCCCCGACGCACTTCATGGTCGCCAGGTCTGGATGTTGGCACCGGATCGAATCATTGCCGGTGCCCAGTACATTGGAACCTGGGAAGAGCGTATCGGGAACTTAGTCAATGAATGTCGCAAGCGTCAGCATATTCTCTATGTGACGGATCTGCCTGGTCTTCTTGAGATCGGACGCTGGTCGAAGAGTGACAGCAACGTGGCACAGGCCCTGAAGCCCCATATCGCCACTGGCGACGTTGTTATTATCGGCGAGACCTCTCTGGCACGCCTTGAGGTTGGTGAGCGGCTTGGCCCCGATTTCATGCATCAGTTCCGGCGGCTCGAAGTGCCGTCGATGTCTGAAGACGAGACACAGTCTGTATTGCGGCAAGTCACGCGTGACCTGGAACGTGAATACGATATCCGGATCGACCCGGCCGCTATTGACGCGTCCACTCAGCTTTCACGACGTTTTTTGCCATACCGTGCTTTCCCAGGTAAGGCGATCCGTCTTCTGGAAGAGGCGATCGGCGATGTGCTGCAAACAGGTGCCGACCAGCAACACAGGAATGAGGATGACTCCCTGATGCTGTTTCGGCGGGCAGTCCCCAAGACAATCGTCCAGCGGCAGCATGTGCTTCTCAGCTTCGCGCGCCAATCTGGCATGCCCGAGTTCATCATCAATGATCGTACACGACTGGACCTGAACGAAGTCGAGCGCTATTTCCTCAGCCATATAGCTGGCCAGGATCATGTTGTTAGCGCAATGGTCAACCTGGTGGCGATGGTGAAGGCTGGTCTCAATGACCCGCATCAGCCGCTTGGAACGTTCTTGTTCATCGGTCCGACGGGTGTAGGTAAGACGCATATGGCCAAAACCCTGGCCCGCTACCTCTTTGGCCATGAGGATCGCCTCATCCGCTTTGACATGAGTGAATACGGCGATGTTGATGGCGGTGCCCGGTTGATTGGTGCCTTTAGCTCTGAAGGTGAGTTGACGCGACGTGTGCGAGCACAGCCGTTTTCAGTCATTCTTCTCGACGAGTTTGAGAAAGCATCCCCGCGGATCTTTGATGTCTTGCTACAGGTGTTGGGCGAAGGCCACCTAACTGATGCGGCCGGCCGGATTAGCTTCTTTCACAACAGCATCGTCATCTTGACCAGCAATCTTGGTTCCGATTCGGGGTCAATATCGGGATTTGGCTTTGGTCGAGACGCATTGTCACATGCTGAGATCAATGCGATGCTGGTCGATCACTACCGTGATCAGATCGAACGCTACTTTCGCCCGGAGTTCGTTAATCGTATTGACCAGATCGTCGTCTTCAAGCAGCTTGACCACCAGGCACTCCGTCATATTGCATCGCGGGAGCTTCGCCAAGTGCTGAAGCGCGATGGGATTACACGCCGCAACCTTCTGGTTGAAATCGATGACAGTGTGATCGAGTTGGTACTCGAAAATGGTTACTCCCCTCAATATGGCGCGCGTCCACTCAAGCGTGAGATCGAGCGGCGTGTCGTGGCACCGCTCGCGCGCCAGCTTGCCGAGCGTTCAGCGGATGACAAGGAATTGCTGCGGGTCACTATCGGTGAGGATGGACAGCAAGTGATGCTGAAGGCTGTTCCCATCTTGGATGTCACAACTTCTGTCTCGTTGGTGTCCGAGTCTGACCCCACTGATATGGAAACCATTCAGATTGATGGCAAACAATTGGTCGAGGGTTTCGCTATGCTTCGCCGCAAGCTGAGTGATTGGCTCGATAGCGATACCGTAGGCCAGATGGTTTCTCAGAAGGCGGCTATTCTGGCCGCGACCCAGTCGACGGTCTTCTGGGAGCGTAGCGCCGAGACCCATAGTAGGCTCTCGCGCCTGTATTTCCTGGATCGGGTTATGGCTACTTTGCGCGAGCTGCATGAGCGCTGTGAATATCTTGAAGACCTGGCGGTATTGGTGGAACGCGAGCGGGATGTTCGCTATCATTCTGATCTGGTACGCGATTACCAGGAATTGCAGCGTGATGTCTCATATCTCGAGATCGAGATGCAGACCGGCCATCTACCGCACCGGCATCAGGCGATGATGTTGCTTAGACGGCTGGGGCAAAACCAACGCCAGGATGGTGATGTGCTCTCTTGGCCAGTGATGATGGCTAGGATGTATCTTGAATGGGCAACACGAAAAGGGTACGGTTGGGATGTATATGTGTTACAGTCGGCCCCGGTCGTGAGCGGACAGCAGAGCTTCCGCTATCTGAATGCGGGTGAACTTCACACCCTGTTGAAGCAACTCAGCCAGCTCTCTCCCGTCGAGGAGCTTGCAATCGGGTTTGAGGGCAACAATGTCTTTGGCTTTTTGAAGGGTGAACGGGGAATCCATCGCTACCAGAACAGCGACAATGGCTATGATGCGTTTTGCCAGATCCAGGTATTTGCCATTCCAGATCGTACCCCAATGTCCGAATGGCTAGGGGACTACGTGCGCATCAAGTCCGAGATCGAGGATGGCATGCGTCCCGCGCCGCCTATTGAGCAGCATGCGGTCGTTCGTCTCTATCGGACCGGCAAAGCGGGTGAACGTATCGTTCAAGACCCACGGACTGGGATGCGTACCACCCGGATCCAGGATGTCATGGAGAAGGGCCGGCTTGACGAGTTCATCCTGGCGCTGCTCCGTCAGGGTGGCACCAACGTCGATTGGGAGGCCCGTTTTCCGACCCCATTTCCGTACTAGAATAGAGTTGAGGTTTGCCCGTGGATAATCGAGATACCAGTTTGCCACCTGGAGAGGTCTACGCTCGTATCGGCCGGGATGGCTTCGCGCGCCTGGTGACAAATTTCTACCAGCAGGTTGCCGAGGATGAGCTTCTACGCCCGATGTACCCTAAAGGTGATCTTCAACCGGCAGCTCGCCGTCTGCAAATGTTTCTGGAGCAATACTTCGGTGGCCCAGATACCTATTCGCAGAGGCGCGGCCATCCTCGTCTGCGGGCCAGACACGCCCGTTTTCCTATTGATCGTGCAGCCCGGGAGCGCTGGATGGCCTTGATGCGGTCAGCTTTGGATGATGTTGACTTTCCTGGCGAAGTCCGTGCGGCAATCGAGCAATATCTGGAAAATGCTGCGACATTTATGATCAACCGGCCGCCGGATGAAGGTGGCATGTTCACAACGCGATACTCGCCTTCTGACATAACTACTGAGGAATAGTGTGCTGATGACCAAGCGCAAGAGGAAGCAACTGAGTCGGGCCGAACGTATTGCCTCGCGCATTGACCGGCTACCTCGTTTCACACGCATTATGCTGAATATGATGATCTCTATTCTCGTAATGGCTGTTATTGGGTTCCCTCTGGTGTTGCTCTTCGGGGAAAACAGGATTGACGAGGGTGGGGTGCAATACTTGCCGACGATTATCATTGCACTCGTTTGGTTTGGTGTTTACGCCTATGGATGGCGTTCTCTGGTCGGCTTCGACTGGGATCCCGACGAGTCTTGGCACGCGGAAATGCCAGCGGTCTGGATGGTTGTTCTGGGGATTACGGCGCTGTTTTTGCTAGTTTTGGAGCTTGCCTTCGGGCTGCTATTCGGCTATGTGCTGTAGCATGGCATTCTGAGTTGCGGGCCGCGTGCCCGGCGATTTACAATCCACAACGTGCTATTCCAAATACTCTCTTGAAACCTTTCCTTCTCTCCAGGCGAGCCTATGGAGCCGTGGGTAGCTTAAAACCCACTGACCCTTCTTGCTTCAGGATCCGCTGTTTTAAAGAAAAGTGGTTATCTTACCCTTGAGGTTCTTACAAATCAGTAGACAGAAAGCCTTAAGTTTGTTAAAATTCCGTTAGAATCACGGTAGAATTAAGTCCACTCCCCAACATAATAGCCAGATATCATTTTGAAGGAGCACCCGTTTATGCTGCACCAAGAGGATACTGATGTGTTGTTCCCGCCACGTGTCATTGCTAGCCTGCGCCGTGCGCGGGGCCCAGAGTGGAAGCGGCTTATCGATCATCTCCTAGAGGTGCAGCGTCAAGATGAATCGCACCCCGATGTGCTGGCTTTTATGCTCATGATGGTGCAGCAGAATAGCTGCCTGTCGTGTCACGCGCATAGCTTCCGCGCGATGAAAGGCTGCACCGCCTGTACCCTCCAGGTTCTCAACCGCTACAGAGGCACTGATCGCGACTTGATCCAGGCCTGGAAAGATGCACGGGATGAGCTTGACCGCCGTCTCGCTATTGCCAGGCACCCGGATGCTGCATTGGGGCAAGCTGGAGACTAGCGCACGCCCGCTCCGATATCCAGGTTCGCCAGCGACCGACCCTTGAATTGGCCAACGCAATAAAGTATATAAGTCACCTTGGGCAGTATAGCTAAAACATGCTAAACTGATTTTAGCAAACAGGTGTTTGTTTTATTGTATTGTAAACAAATACAAGGGAAAGGCTTGATGAGTAACCCACTGTATGACAAGGCAATGGCTGCGCTCAGTACCGTGATTGAGCCAGAATTGAATCGTGATATTGTCTCGCTTAATATGGTCAAAGACCTGACTATCGAGGACGGCCTGGCCCGCTTTACGATTGTCTTAACGACGCCGGCGTGCCCACTTAAGGATGTCTTCCTGGAACGGTGCAACGCGGCACTATTGCCCATCGAGGGTATTGATCGCATTGAGATTGCCTGGGATTCTAGTGTTCCCAAAGGCGTGCATGGCAATCTCAGCATGCCTATCCAGAACATCATCGCTGTCGCGAGCGGTAAGGGCGGCGTTGGCAAGAGTACTGTGGCCACCAACCTGGCAGCTAGCCTTGCGCAGCATGGTGCCTCGGTGGGGCTGATGGATGCCGACATCCTTGGCCCCAACATCCCTACGATGGTTGGTCTGGGGTTCGCGCGTCCGCGTGTCGTCGAGGAGGGCGAACAGAAGAAGATGGTGCCCTTCGAAGCCTATAATATGAAAGTAATGAGCATGGGCTTCCTGGCTGATCCCAACACGCCAATGATCTGGCGCGGCCCGATGTTACACAGCGCTATCCGGCAGTTCTTCACTGACGTGGCGTGGGGCGAGCTCGATTACATGATTGTTGATCTGCCCCCTGGAACGGGCGATGCCCAGCTTAGTCTGGCACAGTCGGTGCCTTTGACAGGGGCGGTGATCGTTTCACAACCGCAGGATGTCGCGATCGAGGATGCACGCCGTGCCTGTGGCATGTTCGATAAGCTCAAGGTGCCGTTGCTCGGCGTCGTAGAGAACATGGCGGGCGAAATCTACGGAAGCGGGGGCGGTGAAAAGCTTGCTGCAGAGCGCGGCATACCCTTCCTGGGGCGCATTCCGCTACAGGCCAACGTTCGTGAAGGGGGTGATATGGGTAAACCTGCTGTTATCGCCGCCCCAGATAGCCCGGCGGGGCAGGCGTTTGAGGCGTTTGCCCAGGCGCTGGCGGCGCGAGTCAGCGTTGTCGCGATGTCGCAAGGTGATGTTATCCCCTTGAACATCATTGGCTAGTTACGAGAAAACCGAGTGCCGGGGCGTTCTTTGGACACGTCCCGGTGCGTATGATTCTCTCTACGTTACTATGATAGGGGCTCAGGCTGGATCCTCCATGCCCAATACCTCGATGTAGTCACTGTTAGCTGGGGGAAAGCGCCGCCCAATGAAATACCAGATCACCAGGTTGAGCAGTGTAGCGCTAATGATCGCCCAGTTGTTTTCCCCGGTGTGATCTCGGAACTCCGCGACGCGCCAGACCATAAATCCGACAAAGCTCATCAAAATGAATACCAGCATGCGGCTTTGCTTCTCTGCGCGCTGAACGATCAATAATGCTCCGCTATAGAGAGCCAGTAGGAGTGCGAAAGCAGAAGTGCTGTCGATGTCGCCCAGCCCCGCAACGATGATGTGGCCTGCTAAGATGAGAATACCGCCAACGACCAGACTAACCCTCATGGCGACGCGCCGCAGATAGTTGCGCTTCTGCCTCGGGGTTAGATCCCATATAACGGAATCGGTGGTATCTACTGCCTCAGCCTCAGCAAGCGCCCTTTCCAGCTTGAGATCCTTCCGCGTCTTGGGTTGAGGTTCCCAGAGAAGGCCGAGGAGCACCAGGAATACGCCGGCGGGGATGGAGAGGAATATGCCCATTGTCGTGATCCGTAAGCCTCCTGCTAGACGCAACCTGCTGGCAGAATTTGATCCAATATATTATTGTATCGCAAGCGGCAAACGTACTATAATGTTTCAGATATCCCGTTTGCACGGTGAAATGCCATAATATAGAACCACGCTGCGTGTTGGCAAGTATTCTATCTATATTGATTTTACCCATCATGAAAGGAGCGATGCACCGTCTCTGGACCTAATTGTCCTCTAGATCGGTGCAGCCGGAGAAAATAATGAGCGAGATCAAGATCAATTCTAAGGAAATGCGACGGATTATGCTGGTTGAGGTGGCCGGCCGGGTTGATAGTACTACCGCTAGCGAGTTGGGCGAAACGCTCAATGATATCATCGATAATGGCAAGAGCCGGTTGGTGCTCGACCTTGCAGAGGTCGAGTATATGAGCAGTGCCGGTCTGCGTGAGATTGTCTCGGCACTCAAGCGTGTCCAAAATGTGGCTGGCACCGGGGACCTTCGAATTGCCGCACCATCCGAGCGTGTTCGTGAAGTCCTTGAACTGGCTGGATTGGACGAGATATTCAAGATCTATCCAACACAGGTCGAGGCCGTGGGGAGCTACTAAAACAGCGCCTACTGCTTGAGCGAGACACCGAAGCGAGGAGACTCTATGCGCGATGAGCGCCATCTATCCTTCAAGGCGCGGTTGGAGAACGTCCCCTCCGCGGCCGATTTTGTTGTCCAGTCGGCACAGGCGGCGGGTCTGGATGACCGCGCAATTTACCACTGCCAGCTAGCCGTCGATGAGGCATGCACAAATATCATTGAACATGGCTTCGGGGGTGATCAGGCGGATACACACGGTCAGATTCACTTGATTACCGGCATTGAGGAGGATGATGTCTTTGTAATCACCATCGCGGATAATAGCCCGGCTTTTAACCCCGTCACCTATAAGGATCCAGATCCGACGATGCCCCTTGAGGATCGTCCCGGAGGTGGATGGGGGATCTACTTCATCAAGAAGCTGATGGATGCTATAGACTATCGCCATGCTGATGGGAAGAACCATCTCACGCTGCGCAAGAACATCCAGGATGCCGGGCAGGCTCATCAGTCCAAGGCGCAAGACGTTATTAGCGTTACGCGCCAGATACGCGACAAAGACTACCTGCAATTGAACCTCGCGGGTCAGATTGACAGCCAAACCAGCGGCCAGCTAGAGAGTGTGCTCGATGAAGAGATTTCTGAGCATGGGAATATCAGGCTCATTGTATCTTTCCAGAACGTTAATTACATTTCGAGTAGTGGACTGAAAGTCCTGGTGAGTGCCTGGCGCAAGGCGCGCCAGCAAGGCGGTGATGTTCTGGTGACAGATCTTCAGTCGCGTATTCGTGAGGTCTTCGAGATGATTGGATTCGATATGATGTTCCATATCTACGATAATCCTGAGGCAGCGATTGCCGACAACCCGATTGACCGTTCCTAGCGCCGTTTGGAAATGCGATGCTACGGTGACCCACCACTCAACCACGCAGACCTGGCAAGATCGACAATGTCCAAGTTGCATCTAGGAAGTCGTTAAGGAAACTGTGTCCTTGGGGATAGAACTGGTAACCGTCCTGGCAATGCTTATCGGTGCCAGTCTCTTGGTGTTGGGACTGGTGGTAGGCTATTGGCGGGGTATGCTGCGTGCGGCGCGTAATCCTGACCTGGATGCGCTGGCGGATGTCGGCCAGGCTATTCTCAGGGCACAGCTCAACCTGGACGCACTCTGCGAGATCGTCTACCAACAGGCCACCCGGATTATCGACACCCGCAACTTCCAACTCGGCCTTATCCAAGGTGAGGACTATGCCATCAAGGTATGGTTGCGGGATGCTGAGCGGTTGCCACCGTTTGTGTTCAAAAATGGCGCCACCGAGGGCCTGATTGGCTGGGTCCGAGAGAACGCAACTGGCCTACTCGTTGATGACTTCCAGAAGGAATGGGACACGCTCCCGGCGCGGCCACGCTATTATGACGAGAACAACCCGGCCCGGTCCGCGATCTTCACGCCCCTGGTGGCTGGAGGGACGGTAATCGGTATTACGGCTGCTCAGAGCCATGTGCCCCGTGCGTTCACTCAGGAAGACCTGCGCCGGATGACGGTCCTGGCCAGCCAGGCAGCAGGCGCGATCCACAATGCCCAATTGTTTGAGACCGCTCGCGCCCAGGCAACACGACTACGACTGATTTTCAAGGTTTCGCGCCAGATCACGGCTGTCCAACCCCTTAAGGATCTCTTTCAACAGATCGTCAGTCTGATCCAGCAGACATTTGGCTACTACGCGGTCAATATCTTCACCATTGACCAGGAGAGCCAGAAGATCACATTAGGAGCTAGCACAAGCGCTAGTCAGGATTTTCGCAACATCCGGCTCGAGCTAGGTCAGGGATTGGTCGGCTGGGCGGCGGAACACAAGCGCAATGCTCTCGTGCGGGATGTCTCGCAGGATGAACGCTACCTGTGGACCGCCGGTTTGGAAGCCACGCGCAGCGAGATGGCCGTGCCGCTTATCAGCGATGAGCAAGTGCTAGGGGTACTTGATATCCAGAGTAATCGCCTGGATGCCTTCGACAAAGAGGACCTCTTCACTATGAATACGCTGGCAGGCCAGCTTGCCATCGCGATTCAAGAGTCGTTCACCTATGACCAGGAACGCCGCCAGAGTGAACGTCTTAACGCACTTATTGAGGCAGCACGGGCGATGGTTTCTATCCTCGATACATCGCGGCTCCTGGACGAAGTGGTAGAACTCATTGATGACTATTTTGGCTACGATCGTGTCCATCTCTTTCTGCGCGAAGGCGACCATCACGTCGTCTTTCGTGCGGGTAGTGGGCTCCATACCAAGCGCTGGAAGACTGAGAGCCTGGCATATGCCCTAACTGACCGGGGATTCATTCCCTGGGTCGCGAGGCATGGTCGCCCCTTGGTTTCAGGCGATATTCACACTGACGACCGTTATATCCCTGGAGCTGGGCTTGAAGACACGATCAGCGAGATGACGGTACCTATTCAGATGGGCAATCATCTCCTTGGCGTTCTTGATCTGCAAAGCCCCAAGCCCAATGCCTTTGCCCAGGAAGACGTGGCTTTGGTACAAGCTTTGGCTGATACCGTGGCGATTGCATTGCGCAATGCCCGACTTTTCGCCAACGAGATGCGGCGCCGTATCCTGTCAGAGACCCTGCGCGAGGTTAGTACGGTGCTGGCGTCCTCGCTTGACCTGGAAAGCGTTTTGAAGGAGATTCTGCTTGGGCTGGAGCGCGTGGTCCAATACACTGCCGCGATGATTCTGCTGATGGACGACGACCAGACCCAGTACGTCGTCAGCGCAGTGCATGGCGTAGACGATGAAGAGTCAATGTGGGGCCATACGATTCCGGCTGATGATGGCTTCCAGGCAAATATCGAGCAGATCCTCAACCAGTTGGCACAGGAGGTCAACGGGCAGTCCGCATCGGCTGGTGACCTACTTTCTAAACCCCTTAGCATTTCTGACCAGTCGATTGGCTATTTGTCGATCAAGCGTGCTGGGCCTCAGAATTTCACATCAGAAGAGACCGAGATCATCAATACGTTTGCCAATCAAGCGGCGGTTGCGATCATGAATGCCCAGCTCTATATGGCCCAGAAGGAGGAGGCCTGGGTCTCAACCGCATTGTTGCAGGTTGCTGAAGCTACGGGTCAGGCAACCAACCCCGATGAGGTTCTCGAAACTGTGGCGCGGATCACGCCGCTGTTAGCCGGTGTTGAGTGGTGTGCTGTCTTTCTGCGCGAGGAGCAACGCTTCCATCTGGTGGAAATTGCGGGTATCGATGACACTGTGGCGGGCAAGATCAGAGGCTATAGCATCTCAATTGATGAGTGGATGCCCCTGTATGAGCTGGTTGAGCTGGGACGCCCGATTATCCTCGACACCGATATGTCGCCGCCGGAGGATTTGCCGATCGAAGGGCAGTTTCTCCAGGCCGTGTTGTTGCCCCTCTTTGCTAAGGGGGAGGTCTTTGGTATGTTGGTGATCGGCCAGCGCCAGGGGGATCCCCCGTTAACCACACGCAAAATTGAGCTGGCATCCGGCATTGCCAATCAAGCCGCCGTCGCGATTGACCGTGCCCAGCTCTACACTGCCCAGCAAGAGGAGCAATGGATCACAACGGTAATCCTGCAAGTTGCTGAAGCCGTGAACAGCCAGTTCGATCTTGACAACACCCTGGAAGCAATTGTGCGCTATACCACCTTACTGGTGGGCGTCACGCGGAGCTGTATCCTGGAGTGGAATCCGGACGATGAGTGCTTTGTTGGGTCAAAAGCATTTGGGCTAGAGCCGGAGCAGGAAGACGCCTTCAAGGGAACGGTTTTCCCCTTGCGCAATAGCCGCTTCTTCACAGACCTGCGCCAAGGTGGAGGAATTGTAACCGTGCAAGATGATGCGGAGCACGCTGTTCCACTGGCGCTGCGGCGCTTTTACCCGGAGACGGAAGCGATTCTGGGTATCCCGCTCTCAGCGCAGGGGACACTCGTTGGGGCTATGCTGGTGGATTACGTAAGCCTTGAAGGACCTGGTGAACAACGGCGGCTGAATATTCTAACGGGGATCGCCGATCAATGTGCCCTGGCCATCCAGACAGCGCGCTTGCAGGAAGAAGCGCTGGCGGTGCGCGGCTTCGAGCGCGAGATGGAGCTGGCACGTGGTATTCAGCTGAGCTTGCTCCCCGAGCATCCTCCGCAGATTGTAGGCTGGGATATCGCCGCATATTATCGACCCGCCCGGCTGGTGGGGGGCGATTTCTACGATTTCATCCCCCTCTCTGACGGCAAGTATGCGATTGTGGTTGCCGATGTTGCGGACAAGGGGGTCGCTGCGGCAATGTTTATGACGATTTGTCGCACGATCATCCGTGCCGTCGCTTCGTCAAAACGCGGCCCCCGCGAGACCTTGGAGCAGGTCAACAAACTCATTGTACAGGATAATCGTAGCGATCTGTTTGTCACCTGCTGGTATGGCATTCTGGATCCCAAGACCAAGGCGCTGGCGTATTGCAGTGGCGGACACAACCCACCGCTGCTCATCCGCCGCGAGGGGCAGTTCTATGATCTGCGCTTGAAGGGAATGGCGCTGGGTATCCTCGAAGCCGTTCACTTGCAAGAGGATACAATTGACTTGCAGGACGAGGACGTCCTCTTAATCTATACGGATGGTCTCTCTGAGGCGCGGCGTGATGATATGACGGAGTTTGGCGAGACCGAACTGTACATCAATGCCGTGAAGTGTCGTCACTGCGACGCTGAGTCCTTCATGAACCGGGTTGTTGTTGCAGTCGATACATTCACCGGCAACCAGCCGGTTTTCGATGACCTGACGCTGGTTGTCCTGAAACGTGATGGTGCCTCAGGCGGGGCCGAGGACTCAGCCCCATTCGCTCACGGCGATGACTCATCAAGCTGATACAGGGGTTCGACTTCCTCAAGGAACGTATCAATAATCAGCTTGAGATCCTCAATATCGCGGCTCACCCGCTCGTTCAGTTCCTGGGCCGATATCTCAGCATTGGCAAAGAGTTGAAAATGGTCAATGATAACCTGCATATTACTCACGACTTGCTGATGCCGGTCCTGCACGCAGGTCGGCGTGCTGACATCATTGACCGCGTTTCGCAGCGATACGAGGCGATCGAGCACGAAGTCGACCTCGTTGCGGCGGTCATCATTGGCCGTTCGGGCATTGACCTCAGCATCATCGACGAAAGCCTGCATATTGAAATAGGTTTTTTCGAACCAGTCCTCGAAGATATCGGGTGGGCAGCCTTCAATAATGTTGCGCTGAGCCACGCCTGGAATTGTGACCTCAAGGCTGCGGGAGGACCCACCGGCGGAGTCATCACTGGGGTTGCACGCCGCTAAGAGTATTGCCAATAGGAGCAACAGCCCTTGCCATCGTGTTTTCATTTGCTGCTGGCGCAATAATAACTGCCCCACCTAGGGGGAGTTTGCGCCTCACCTTTCTCAACATTGATCGA
Organism: Chloroflexota bacterium; assembly: GCA_010092845.1. Classification (GTDB taxonomy): domain Bacteria; phylum Chloroflexota; class Anaerolineae; order Aggregatilineales; family J027; genus J027. The sequence continues at coordinate 14,852 of JAADYW010000053.1, read as the reverse complement.
GGGTTTTGGTCAAGGATCACTATAGTCAAGGCTAATATCATTGCCTCCTGTCGTCAACTGCCAGCCAGTCTTCCCAACAATTCCAGACACATCCATATCTTTCTCGTTTCGTATAGCAGTCGCTGCTGCACATGGTAGTAATGACTATGCTATACTTAGGGCCATTAAATGACATAGGGAAGGTAGCTCGTTGGACGGCACACAGGATTTTGCCAACTTGTTCACCGACTCGACCGGTGAGTTACTCTACTTCATTGCGATTTTTGTGCTCTATCAGGCAGCGTTGTTGATTGCTCTCGATCAACGGCAGCGGTCTGATAATGAACGAGCGGCGGGGCGCTATGTGGTCTCATTGGCAGTCGCCGAATTTGCCTGGTTGGCTTTGATGGGTGGAGCGCTCTATGGCGTGATTACTGATGATGAGGCCAATCTGATGCCGCCGCTTGAGCATACTGTCAATGCAATTGTGCTGGTCGGGTTGAGTTGGGGATTGATTACGGCTGAATATGACGGCAAGCCACGTGAATTGACCCTTTTCGGGGTTGTCATCACGCTCGTCCTGCTTGCCGGCTTTGCCTATACGCTCCGGGCCTGGGACCCCGACCAGGACTTCAACACACAGAGCTACGCGGTGTCGTGGATCTTTGTGCCGGTCGTGTTGTCGGGGCTGGGCATTCTTCTCTTGCTGACCCGCTACCGCTTCGTGGCTGATATTCCCTTGAAGCTCGTGTTCTTCGCGGTTTTCCTGGCCGGGCATGCCTTTACGCTGGTACAACTGGCGGCTGATGAACTTGATGGCGACGCTGCCGGGGCGGTGCGCTGGGCCTTTATGACCGGGAGCGCGCTGGCAATCGTTATGGTCTATCGCATGGTGATCGACCGCATGACCAGCGCTGTCGAAGAGGTTGCAACCTACGCCGAGCACATCTCACGTCCCTTGAAGGCCATCAACTTAGAACCACGGGGAGCCGAGCAACAACCTGAAGAAATCGCACGTTTGAGCACAGAGGTCAAATCAGTTACCGCTGGCACCGGGGCCTTAGGCGGCCGCAACGAGGCGATGGAACTCATTAAAGCGCTGGGAATCATGCTCGACAAAGAGGAGACCGAGGCGTTACCGGGGCAGATTGTCCGGGCTGTTGCCGAGGCGATCAAGGCGGATATCGCCGCTGTTGTGGCCTATGACGACGCCAACTGGGCTGATATCCTGGCCGCCTACGATTACAGCAATAAGCAACCGATATCCGGGATGTCGCTGAATCTCGGCGAACAAGTTACGCTGCTTGATGCCATTCAATCTCGCCGGCAGCGCAAACTCGATGTAACGACACATGCTGAGGAGTTGAAGGATCTCTATACGCGGCTGGATATCATGCAAACGGGACCAACATATTTCCAGCCTTTGACCCGCCAGGGCAAGGCTGTTGGGGTTCTCATTGTCGGTTTGCCATATGTGAGGCGCGAGCTTCGCCCGGAGGAAGGGCGCCTCCTAGAGTCAGTAGGCCCGATTGCGGCACGACTATTGGTGATCAGCCGCACAGCGATGATGACTCGCATCCAGGCAGAAGAACGCGCCATCCTTCAGATTGTTGAGAACGCCGAGCTGCCGGAGGATGTCATTGAGGACAGCACGGTCCTGGCGATGCGCCGGGAAATGCAAGAGAATCTTAATGAAGCTCAGCAGGAAATTAATGAGCTAAACAGGCACATTCAGCATCTTCAGCGTGATCTGGCGGAGGAGCGCGAGCGAATCCGGCTCCTGTTTGGCGAGGGCCGCAGCGAAGACGATGACGAGGCGATGAGTATTACGCAGCGTATTCAGACAATCTCAGTCGAACGCGAAAGCCTGCAGGAGGAACGCACTAAGCTCTCCGCTGCGCTAAAAGAGGCCCGCGCAACCCTTGCCGGTGCCGTTGCAGATGACGAAACCGAACTGTACCACACCATGATTGAGTCGATGAAGCAAGAGATCAGCGACTTGAGGTCCCAGAAGGCACGTCTGGAAACGCAGCTCAACGAGATCCGCGCCGGTGAGGTGGGCGATACCGCTATCAATCAGATGCGGGACATGCTTAATAGCTTGATCGAGGAAAAACGACAGGTCGCGATTGAGAAAGATGCGCTCTCAGGTGAGCTCGTTGAAGCTCGCCAGAACCTGGAAGCATTGGGGATTGAAGGTGGCGTCGAGCACCTTACCCAGCAGATAACGCAGTTGACCGAGGAGCGGAACCGTTACAAAGCACAAGCTGACAAGTTGATGGGCGATCGCGAGATGCTGCTCGCCGAGCGTCGCAAGCTTGAGGAAGCGATTACCCAGGAAAAAGCGCGCGAGGAGAAGATTGCTGCCCTAGAAGAAGAGATTTCGCGTCTCATCCAGGATCGAGAGGCCTTCACCAAAGGGCGCGACAGCCTTAAAGCGGAGCGCGAAGCCCTGCTCGCGGAACGCGACAATTGGTACAGTGAACGCGCCCGAATGCTGGCTCACAACGACTCGCTGCGCATGGAGCGTGACGAGGTCCTCGAGATGCTGAATGAGGTCAATCATGAGCGTCAGGAACTATCTACTGAACGCAACCAGTTGGCTGCTGACCGTGACCGTAGCCGCGTGGAGCTGAAACGCCTGGAAAACGAACGTGATGCACTTCTGGCCCGTGTCGAAGGCGACCGTGACCGGTTGCAGGAGCTTGGCAGCGAAGGCGTTGAGTCGATGACCTCAATGATCGATGACCTGACACGCGAGCGCCTGGAACTCGAGGAGAAGTTGCTGGTCGCCGAGCAGACGATTGAGCAGCTTCAGCGCGAGCTTAACCACCGACGGGCAAGCACTGATTCTGAGGAAGTTCAGGTTGAACAACGGCAACATGCCGTCAATATGGAAGTAATTATCTCGCTAGCCCAGGAACTGCGGACGCCGCTGTCAGTGATTATTGGCTATACCGATACTGTTCTCAACGAGTCAGTCGGCATCCTGGGGGCTCTACAACGCAAACTGCTGACACGGGTCAAGGCCAATGTTGACCGACTAATCTATCTGGTTGAGGAACTGGTGCAGGTTGTGGCTGTCGATAGCGGTGACCTGAAGCTCAAACCTCAGCGGGTTAATCTGGTTGATGTCATTGACGATGCACTCACCGCCAGCCGGTATAAATTTAGCGAAAAAGGCATTGTCCTCGACCTAGATATTGAGCACGACACGCTGGACGTTCAGGCCGATCTCGAAGCGCTGCGCCAGATTATGAACCATCTCATACAGAATGCTTATCTTGTGTCACCGACGGATGGCAGTGTGCATGTTTCGGCTCAGCTTCTGCCAGAAATTCAGGTTTCCGGTGATGATAGTGGTCCGGCCACGTATAATAACGTGGTGTATGTCCAGGTCCGGGATCAAGGTGGGGGGATAAGCCCTGAAGACCAGCAGCGTGTTTTCAGCCGTCTATATCGAGCCGATAATCCTCTCATTGAAGGGCTTGGTGATACGGGGGTGGGGATGTCAATCACCAAAGCAATGGTTGAGGCACATGGCGGAAAGATCTGGCTAGAAAGCACTGCTGGTGTCGGAAACACATTCAAGGTCGTATTGCCTGTCGATCACCCATTTAATGACTACGTTAGCAGTCCACCGGAAGTAAGCGAGGATAGCCAGCCAGAACCCGTGACAGAGGATTAACCCGCTGAGTGTTGCTGGGGATGTCGGGCTCGCGCAGGGAAAACACCATAGCGTTCATCATTTGTCTTCGCTACACTGGTTTTCGTAACTCAGCGAAGGGCGAACCAACGATTGAGCGCATCAAAACCAACCTCTCAGGGATGGATACGCGGACTAAATAGCTGGGTCCAACGGATGCCGCATATTGCAGTTGTAATGCAACGTGTCTACCGTCGGTTTCAGGGCCGTTTCACGGTTGGGGCTGTCGGCGTACTTCTCAATGCGGCTGGCGAAGTCTTATTGGTTGAGCATGTTCTTCATCCCCGCCAGCCCTGGGGGCTCCCGGGTGGTTGGGTTAGCCGCAACGAACTGCCCCAAAAGGCAGTCGAGCGCGAGTTCCACGAGGAGACGGGTTTGGGGGTACGGGTAACCCATCCCCTCGACATTTGGCCGGGCCAGCATTGGCGCAACCATATTGATATGGCGTTTGCGGTTGAGATGGTCGATACTGAACAACTGAACAGTGCGCCCCAGATCCGGCTATCAGGGGAATTTCTCAGCTATCAATGGGCCAGTCTGGACTCGTTGCCGGCGCTCTTCCCCGAGCACCGGCACGTGATCTCGCTGGCAGTCAAACAGCAACAACGTAACGCATAGTGTGTTATAGGGATACAAGCGTATGTCTTATGTCCGGCTAGACGAGTTTCGGGGTGGACAATCACGGCGTGGTTTTCCCGTCTTGATTGTTCTATCGGGCTTTCTGTTGATTATGAGCGCGGTTATCATCGCGACAGAGTTGGTGACGTATAGTGATGTCTATGATGATGTAAATGAGACTTTTGGTGATGATGTCACTATTGGCGGGGTACAGGTCGGCGGCTTGAATGAGGCGGACCGATTGGCTGTACTAGAGTCTGTTTACACGGAGCAGCCGATACTCCTGCGCTATGAAGGTAGCCCGATTGAAGTGATCCCGCGCGACATTGGTTTTGAGCTAAATACCAGCGCCATGCAGGCATCGGCGACGGCCCAGGTTGAGGGGGATTTCTGGGCCGGGTTTTGGGACTATCTGTGGCGCGATGATCAGCGCGCGATTAGCGTACCTTTGGAAGCCCAGTATGATCGCGCGGCCCTCCGAAACTATCTTGAGGAGCTGGCACTGCGTTATGATAGTGAGAGCCGTGCGCCTGGCTTCAATACACAGACAGGCACCTTTCAGGGTAGTGGGCGCAACACCCAACTCGATATTGAAGCCGCGATTCCACTGATTGAGCGTGCACTGTATGAGCCGGACCCTCAGCAGCGTGTTATCGAGTTGCCGATTGTCACTACCGAAGGTCAGGCACCCCAGATGGAGGACCTGCGGCAGGCGATCATCGATTATCTGGTGGCAGATGGTCGGCTTTTCTATGATGGCCCGGAGTCAGCCGTTTCCTTGTTTGTTCTCAATCTGGAAACAGGCGAGGAAATCAGCATCCAGAAGAATCTGCTCCATGATGCCACCAGTATTATCAAAATCGGGATCCTGATTAACTACTTCCGGCACACCATCACCGAGCCGTCGCCTGATGTCAAGTACATGCTACTCAACGCCGTGGCTTGTTCGGACAATGGCTCTGCCAATGATCTGATGTTATTGACCAGTGAGGACCGGACGTTTCGTGACGGTATCCTCAAGACCAATGACACGCTGTGTGAGGCTGGCGCAGTGAATAGCAAGATCACCACCAATCTTGATATCGGCTCGGCTGAGAATCTACCGGCGGGCTATTATACCGTCTTTGGTGTTCCAGCCTGCCCCGGGCAGGGCGTAACGAGTGCTACCCCGGATCCAAGCATCAACACGCAGCCAAGTCCTCAGCTACAGACCACGGCGGATGATATCGGTACACTGCTGATGAATATCTATGACTGTGCGGTCCATGGCAGTGGTTTGCGGACGCTTTTCCCCGAAGAGATTACCCAGACTGAGTGTCAGTGGATCATGAACTTGCTGCGCGGCACCCATTTCATCCACCTGATGGAACTGGGAGTGCCCCCCACGGCCGATCTGGCCCACAAGGTGGGTTATGCTGATGACACCTTTGGCGATGCTGGTATTGTGCAATCGCCCGGTGGTGATTACATTTTTGTAATGTTGGTCTGGGAGCCAGATAGCGATCGCAACGGCCTGACAGATATCCGCAAATGGAGCATGATCGGTGACGTCAACCGGATCGTTTACAACTACTTCAATCCCGATCAACCACTGCCCCAGACCCGAGAGCCCTATAGCCCGACGACTGGCGCAGGTTGTGTGATGCCACGCCCTGGTTATGAGGTTAATCTGAACGACATCAATGAGAATCGCTACGACGAGAATATGGTTCCCATTCCGAACGTTGCCTGCGTAGAGCCACCCAACTGCGTAGAGTGGCGCGGCAATTAACCCATCTTGTCAGGATTTTCCAGCGACTGGTATAATTCCAGAAATCGCTGATTGAAGCGCATTGGAGAGGAACATCATGTCTGGTCATAGTAAATGGTCAACTATTAAGCGCAAAAAAGGGGCTGAAGATGCCAAGCGCGGTAAGATCTTCACCCGTATTACCCGCGAAATCGTCACGGCAGTCCGTGAGGGTGGGAGCCCCGAGATTGATTCTAACCCGCGGCTCCGTATGGCTATCGACAAGGCCAAAGCGGCCAATATGCCCAAAGACAATATCCAGCGTGCAATCAACAAAGGCGCTGGGATTGGCGACGACGGTGTCGTGTTCGAAGAAATCACCTATGAAGGCTATGGTCCCGGTGGTGTGGCGATCATCGTTGACGCACTGACTGACAACCGCAACCGTACGCTGGCTGAGGTCAAGCATGCCTTCAGCAAAGCGGGCGGTTCAGTGGCGAAGGACGGCGCGGTATTATGGCAGTTCAATCAGAAGGGGTACATCGAGCTCAGCAGTGAAGGGCTTGATTTCGACGAGGTCTTTATGGCGGCGGCTGAGGCAGGTGCTGAAGATGTTATCGCTGAAGACGGCATCATTGTTATTTACACGGAACGGGCCGACCTCCACACAGTGGCCAACGCTCTGTCTGAGGCAAGCTATGAAGTCGCCGACAGCAAGCTTACCTGGGTTCCACAGAATGAGATCGACCTTGAAACCCAGCAAGCGCTTCAGGTCATCCGGTTGATCGAGCGCCTGGAAGAACTGGATGATGTGCAGGGGGTATCGAGCAACCTTAACCTCTCTGAAGAGACTATCGCAGCGCTACAAGAGGCTTAATAGCGATGCTAATTCTTGGCCTGGATCCGGGCACGGCGACAACTGGCTATGGCCTGATCCGAGAGCATCCCGATGGCGTGCTGGAAGCAGTTGACTATGGGGTCTTCCGTACGAAGGCCAAAACCCCGATGGCAGTACGGTTGCTGGAGCTGCACCAGCAGCTAACTGCGGTTTTGGATGTCCACCAGCCTGACGCGGTGGCAATTGAGGAGTTGTTCTTCGGCAAGAACGTCACGACTGGCATCAAAGTGGCTCAGGCGCGGGGCGTCCTGCTCCTCGCTCTGGCTCAGGCGGGTCTAACTATTGCCGAGTACAAACCCAATAGCATCAAGACAGCACTCACAGGCTACGGCGGGGCTGACAAAACGCAAATGCAGGAAATGACGCGCCAGATCCTCAATCTGGACCATATTCCCCGCCCGGACGATGCCGCCGATGGACTGGCCGTGGCGATCACGCATCTGCAAGCGACGCGTTTTGATCGCCTGATGCAATGATGTCCTAGGGCCGGATGGTAATGGATCCCGCTGATGATTGACATAATCTCAGGTAAGATTGCCAGCCAGGGCGAAAACCATCTCGTGGTCATGGTGGGGGGGATCGGCTTGCATGTGTTTGTTACGCGAGCCGCGCTCCAAAGTGTTGATGAGACCCACTTTGTCTCGCTCATTACGCATCTTGTGGTCCGCGAAGATAGCCTAACCCTCTATGGCTTCACCGACAACGAGGAGCGCGAGCTTTTCCTGGCTCTGCTAGGTGTAAGCGGCGTGGGGCCGCGATTGGCGCTCGTCATCTTGAGCACACTGGGGCGTGGCCAGTTGCACAATGCCGTCCGCGGCGAGCAGCCTGAGATCCTGACGCAGGTGCCGGGTATCGGCAAGAAGACCGCCCAGAAAATTGTCTTCGAACTGAAAGACAAGCTGGGTGACTATCTGTTGGAAGGTGTTGTGGCGATCAATAGCGTTGATGCAGATGTCATCGCTACCCTGACGGCCCTGGGTTACAGCGTGGTCGAGGCACAGACCGCACTGCAATCCTTGCCACCCGATGCACCTGAAGATATCGAAGAGCGGGTCCGGCTTGCCTTGCAATTTTTTGCCTGAACCCACTTGACTCCGAAAGAGCGCCCACCCGTGTCCCAGCATAATCATGTGCGTGTCGAGCAATCGTCTGCGGCAGAGGCGGACACGGAATCATACCGAAGCCGGACGGAGTCGACTACAGCAGCGTGGACCATCCTCGTAACGGCGCTTTTGCTGGGTGTGCCCGGCGGCTGGTTATTGTCCTGGATTGGTCTTGAGGACCCAGCCGTTCGCAGCCTCAGATTGCTCAGCGTGTTGATCTCACTGGGGCCGATAGTCTGGCTGCTATTGCACTATGCGCAACGGCGCACCGAAGTGCGGATTTCGCCTTCGAATATCCAGATCCGCCAGATGTTGCCCCTGTTCGATCGGACGGTTCCCCTGAACGAGATTGCCATGTTCACCATTCCGTCAGGGAGCGATTGTCTGGTTTTGCTGTGGCTCCAGCCGCGCCGGGTCGCGCCGGGTGATGAGCCACGATCACCCCGGCCCCGGGTATTGCAGAGCGCTCCCCTGGCAGAGCCACAAGCCTGCTTGGCGGCGATGCAGCGCCATCCCAGGGTCAAGAATGATGATTGGACCCCCGAACGGCTGCTACGCCGTCATCGGCGCCGGGCTGTATCCAGACGATTGCAGTTCTTCTTGATTGCTCCCCTAATCAGCTTTATACTGTTTTTGATCGCCGTGCGGATTGTCTTCGCATTTCTAAGTGTGTAAATCCTGGGCCTCGGTTGCTATTGTAATTGAGTATTGGAGTAACGGACCGCCATGACCCATCTGGTACATGACCGGCCACTTATCCTGATTGCCGATGATGACAAGTGGATGCGCCAGATGACCAAGCGCATGATCACCCGGCAAGGCTATGCTGTAATTGAAGCCAGTGATGGGACTGAGTGCTTGCGGCAATTTGAGGAACATCTTCCAGATTTAATACTCATGGATGCGGTAATGCCGATCATGGATGGCTTCACCGCCTGTGAGCGGCTCAAGCGCTCGCGCGAAGGAGAACGGACGCCAGTCCTGATTATCACTGGGCTGAATGATGCGGAAGCCGTCGATCGCGCCTTTGCTGCCGGGGCAACGGATTATCTTACCAAACCGATTCATTGGCCAGTGCTTCATCACCGTTTGAAACGCATCATTAAGGCCAAGAAGACGGATGATATCCTCCAACAGAAGATCGCCCAGCTTGATATACTGCATCGCATTGACCGCGAGCTGGGTTATACGCTCGATGTGACGCGCGTGGTCAATCTCGCTATGGACACTGCCATCCGCTGGACTGGTGCGAGTGGCTGTGTGGTAGCGTGGGTCGAGGATGAAACCCAGCTACTACAGCCGCTTGCCAGCCTGGGGCAGCCTGAGATCCTGACGGAAGCCATTCCCCTTAGCCAGCTCCATACCCGCGCACCACTACTTGCTCGCTTGCTGGACGAAGAGATGCCGTATGTACAAGAGGCACAGGACGATCAGCGAGCAATGGTTGTTTTGCCTCTTGTATCAGGGCGTAAACGCACGGGTTTGATCGGGTTGGAAGGTATTCATGTCGCACTGCTGGATGATGACGGCGAGGGCGTCGATTTCCTGCTGCACCTTGCGAGCCGAACTGCCGCGGGGATTGACAAGACCCAGGCCCATCGCAAGACCCGGATCCGGGCTGAGCAGATTGACCGGCTCTACACAGCCAGCACCGCGATATCAAGCCATCTGGAGCAGGCTGACGTAACTGAAGTCTTGACGCAGGGGTTCGTGACGCTGCTTGATGCTTCGGGCGGGTTCTATTGTGAATACCAGCCACGCACCGAGAAGTTGGTGGTGCGGCAGCGCTATGTTATTGATGCGGCTGAGGATGTGCTGCCGGAGATTGGTGCAGAGTGCGAGATAAACGTCCACCCTGGCCTCATGGGGCGTATCGGAGGCAGCCCCGAGCAATTTACCCGGCAGAATCCGGACTCACTCCCAATCGATTGGCGGCGTTTCATACTCGACGACTGTCAGAGCCAGACCAGTCTGGTCGTTCCGCTACAGATAGAGGATCGCTTCATCGGTGTTGTGGTCGTCTGCGAGAGCCGCTTTGAGCGGCACTTTTTGCCAGACGAGATTGGCCTCGCCCGCAGTCTGGCAGCTCAGGGGGCGGTTGCGCTCCATCAAGCGACGTTATTTGATAACATCCGTGGCCTGGAACAGTTGAAGTCCGAGATGATTCGCATGGCCTCGCATGATCTCCGTAATCCTCTGGCGCATATTAGCGGATTCTTTGAAATCCTCACGATGGAGCTTGACACAACATTCAATGATGAACAGCAGGAATTCGTTGCGTACATTCGTAAGGCGATCAAGACAATGGAGGATTTGCTGGCCGATATCCTCAATCTGGAACGGGCCGAGAGCCAATCGAAAGCCTCGTGGAAGCCGGTGGATCTTCTGCAGCTGGTACAGGAGGTAGCCGATGCCTTGCGTGGCCAGTCCATTCTCAAGAAGCAAACATACACCGTAAAAACTGATGGCGCCGCTGCGCGCTGCTTTGCGCTGGGAGACACTACCCAGCTTCGTCAAGCCTGTTCGAATCTTATCAGTAATGCGATCAAATACACCCCGGAGGGCGGCACGATTGAGGTCCGCATCTATACCAGGGACCTCCAGTTCTACTTTGAGGTCGAGGACAATGGCTATGGCATCCCCGAAGAACAGCAGAGCCGCTTGTTCGAGCGTTTCTTTCGCGCACACATCCCCGGCGCCGAGAGCATTGAAGGCACCGGGTTGGGCCTAAGCCTGGTCAAGTCGGTGATTGAACATCACCAGGGGGAGACCTGGTTCAAGAGTCGTGTTGGCCACGGCAGCACTTTCGGGTTCTGGGTTCCGCTAGATACTGCCGTGGAACCGGAATTGTGACTAGTTGACGAAGATCTCGTCATCTAGTGGAATGCAGCCAAGGGGTTGTCCACCTTGATAGGACGTAATGACCCATGAATACTGGCTACCACGCCCAGGTGTGAACAAATCCTCTGTAAACGTAAACGTAAGCTCGCTAACCACCTCTGAATAGATGACATTACCGCGCCGGTCCTGCAATTCAACCAGGTAGCTGACATTGTCGAGCGATACCGGGAACCAGTAGATTGTTACTGACTCGCCATAGGTAATATCCCGGTTCTGCTGGTTGGTCTCAACGTCGGCCCGAAAAGTCGTACAATGTGGCGGCTCTGTCGGTACGATGAAGGGGGTAATCGTCGGCGTCGAGGTAGCTGTTGGCCTGGGGGTACGCGTTGGGCGCGTCGTGGATGTTGGCACCGGCGGCAAGGTCGGGCGGCCATCTGGTGCGCGGTCATCGTTGTCATCGCCCGGCCCAGTGTCCGGGGGGGCACCATCTGGCCCACCAGGAGGACTATCGTTGTTACCAGGAGGTGCGCCGTCTGGCCCGCCCGAACCAGGATCACTCGGAGCGCCTGGACCATCAGTATCTGTGTCAGGAGCCACGGTGCGTTGTGGTGGGAGTGTGGGCCCGCCGCCGGTGCGGTCCGGGTTTGAGGCCGGGTTTTCCTGGCTCTCTTCAGTCGTGTCATCTGCGGGTGCACCGGCAGTGGGAGCAGGCGCTGTACGGTCGGCCTCGACGGTCGTCTGTTGAGGCAGTGTCGGTCGGCCCGCCCCGGGGCCAGCGTTGTTGCCAGTGCCGCCGCCCCCAGTGGTGTTTGACTCAGCGCCGTTGCTGCCTGAGCCCGAAACCGCTCCAGTCTGTCCGCGCTCACCTGCATCGTTGTCGGAGTCATCATCATTGTCTCCGCCACCACAGGCTACCAGGCCGATTCCAAGTACGAAAATCATTAGTACTACCAAAAACCGGCGCATCGAAATATACCTCTCAGGAACCAAGTTGATCAATTTGCGTCATGATTGACGTATCTGCATATTATCACGAAACCCGCACAAGAGACACTAGAGCGCGCGTACCAGTCCTACACCCAATAGCGTCGCCAGTAGACCTAGTAGGAGGCTACCAACCCCGTAGAACACCCCTGTTGCGATTTGACCTTCGACCAGCAGGTTGAAGGTCTCTAGACTGAAGGTGCTGAAGGTGGTGAGGGCGCCAAAGAAACCGGTTGTGACTAGCAAGCGGGCGGTGTCGGACCAATCAACGCGTTCCCTGATGATTGTCGCCACGACTGCCAGGCCGAAGCATCCGATCAGATTGATGACGAATGTACCCACGGGAAAGGTGAGTTTGCCCTGCAGCCAGGAACCGACCAAGAATCGTATGTTGGCGCCAACAAAACCGCCTACACCCACCGCTAGCATATTTGCAACCATAACCTGCCTGACGAGAGCTGAGAACACGATACGGATCAAGCCGCAAAGCAGTTTATCACTCGGGTACCCTCCATACAATGGTATATGAAATGCTTGGGGATTAGATGCCAAATGTGGCTCAGTTCAATCACATGGATGACGACCCGCCAGCCAATGCAGAAGAACGTGGATACGTTGCCGTGCCTTATATTATGGGCTAAACTAGGAGCCGATGTTTTGCCTGTAAATTGCAACTACAAGCCGGAGGTTTCTGCCGGGTATGGAAAACTCAAATAGTCTAACGATTTCACCAGCGATCGCGGCCTTTGTAGTACTTCTTGCCGCGTTTCTTGTTGTGGGTGTTTATGTTACTGATCTGGACATCAACACTGAAGGTGTTACCGCTGAGGAATCGCTGCTGCCCAATACGTTTAGCAGCGATACGGCTGGTTTCAGCGGTCGCTATGCTGACAATTGGCGCCTATCTGATACCGACGCGGCGGAATTGGGCCCTGTCTCAGGCCCGGCGCTGGCTTTCCAGACTGATGCCGAAGACAATGATGCCGCCAGGATTACGATTGCACGGGTCAATCGCCCTCTGGATATCGTCGCTGAGCAGATGGCCCAATCCATCCAGGTGATCACTGAAGGGCCAGAAGCCTATGCCTCTGGCGAGAGCGACGCGGGGCAGCGCTTCCGGGTGCGGCTTGACAACGAACAGATGCCCGGGCAACCGGATATGCTGGCCGAATATATCTTAGTTGAAGCTGGTGATGGTGAAGCCACGCTGGTAGGCCGGTTGCGTGCTAACGCCAATACACTGCCCGATCATTTGCGGACCTTTGAACTTATGATGGCGTCGCTAGAAGTGATCGAGATCGAAGCCGCGACTGTCCCTGAAGGCGAGCCATTGGCACTGACGCAGACGGGGCAAGAGGAGCAACTTGGCGTTCAGGTCAGCTATCCTGAGGGCTGGACTCAACTCCCTGACCAGGCCCCCAACGAAATCGGCTTCCAGTCCCAGGCCAATCCGGATACCCTGGTCCAGTTCTTCATTGATACACCCGCTAACGTAGGTGCAACCATTTTGGGACCGCAGTTCGTCGTGGAAAACAGCATCACCCCTGAAGACTTCCTCACCCAGTTCCTTACCAATATCCGTGCTGATATCGCGGTCATCGGGCCCCAGGCCTATACCGCGGGTGAGTACACGGGGCAATTTGCGGTTCTCGAGTTGCCAGATTTGGCCGCTACATTTGCGGTGGGGCCGTATGATGAGGACCGTTTCGTGGTCTTTATCGCGCAGAGTCCGCTCGATCAAGAGGGCGATGTAATCGCAACGGCCTTTGCGATGCTCGAATCGTTGCAACCTCTGGAGGGCGGTGCTCAAGACGAGCCGCCAGGTGAAACTGAAGGAATGGATGGTAATGAGGCATCTTCTGATCCGGAGGGCGAGACCAGTTCTGAGGATGAGACAGATACCACCGAGCCGGGTGATACTGAATCTCCGCCAGCTGATGATCCTGAGGCGGCAGGCGATGATGAGGCTGCTACTGACCAGGAAGATGAAACCGATACCAACGAACCGGGTGAAACGGAAGCGCCGCCGGATGATGAACTGGCCCCGGCCGAGGAAGACTCACCCGAGGCCGATGGCAACAGTGGCGATGACACGTCGGACGATCCGGCCGAAGATACTGACAGCGAGGAGACACGCGAGTCTTCCGATAGTGATTCAGAGTAGTAGATGACCTTTTTTGAGGAGTAATGAAAGGAGTGACGCACGCGTTGAGATCATTAAGTCTTGCTGCGTGCATGGTGAACAATGACCGAGTTAGTACGCAACTTCATTGGTGGCGAATGGGTGCCTGGTAAAAATGGTACGACCTTCGGGACCTTCAATCCGGCGACCGAGGAGAAGATCAGCGATGTTGCCCATGCCCAGAAGGAAGATGTAGACGCCGCAGTTGATGCCGCAACCACAGCCTATAAGGACTGGCGCTTGATGCCGGCGCCGCGCCGCGGGGAGATCCTCTACCGGGTGGGGCAGCTTCTTATGGAGCGCAAGGACGACCTGGCACGCCTGGCGACGCAGGAAATGGGCAAAATCCTGGAGGAGACCCGTGGCGACGTCCAGGAGGCCATCGACATGGCCTACTTCATGGCTGGTGAAGGTCGGCGCCTGATGGGTTATACCGCCCCGGTCGAAATGCCCAATAAGTTTGGCATGGCGCTGCGGGATAGTGTGGGTGTTGTGGGGTTGATTACCCCCTGGAATTTCCCGGTCGCAGTACCAAGCTGGAAGATCTTCCCGGCGCTCATTGCCGGCAATACCGTGGTCTGGAAACCGGGCGAAGATACCCCCGCCACCGGTGCTGCCTTCGTGAAGGGCTGCGAAGATGCTGGCCTGCCGCCAGGTGTCCTCAACATCATTCAGGGCGCAGGCGATACCGGCCACTCCCTGGTTACCCACCCTGGGGTGCGCATCATCTCCTTCACTGGCTCGACAGCCACGGGAATCAAGGTGTACACAGCCGCTGCGCAACTTGGCAAGAAAGTTACACTGGAGATGGG
>JAADYW010000297.1 GCA_010092845.1 Chloroflexota bacterium | reverse complement strand
GTTCCGCCAAGGCCGCATCATCATCGGATTCGATGCGGTCCCAGCGCGCTTCCTCAGAACGGCTAATCCGCACTTTGCGAATGATCCGTGTGACATTATGGCTTCCAGTGAATGGGCTGGTTACCTGAGTAGGGTCATAGTCCATATAACTGAATTGCACCTCGAAAAGCTTGCCGGTATCGTTGCACCGAAACTCATAGCGTGGCATCGTATACGTTTCTCACATTCTGCCTGATAGCTAAGGTGTCAGTGGTGTCTGACGCTTTTCATCGTACCAGCCGCGCCCGGCGGGTACGCTCGGTTGCTCAGTTTCATGTGCGGTCAGCACCATCCCCAACCGGCCAACAACGGCGCTGGCCTGGTGCCTCAGAATCCGTGGATACCTGCGCCAGCCGGTCTTATTTGCCTGCCGGGCCTGGTGCGCATGGACCGAACTGACCATCCAACGGGTCGCAAAACTATAATACCGCCGCGAGTGCCGTCCTGCGACTCCCAAATCGCGGTCGGTCCGGTCTTCCCAATTTCCGGGCGCTATAACTCGGTCGGCAACCTGGTTGTAGTAAGCTGTACCCTTGATCGGGTAGGCCACCGTCGTCAGGAACAGGTCAGGGTTAGCTGCCTTGAGGTGATCGATCGTGGCCTGCAGATCGGCTACGGTCTCGTCTTCATAGCCAAGCATGATGAACATGCCGGTTTCGATACCCCGGCTGTGGAGCAGATGGGTCATCTTCTGCACAGCCTCGACATTTGTGCGGCGCTTCATTGCGTCCAGAACGCGTTGCGAGCCGCTCTCTGAACCGATCCACAGGCGCATGCAGCCCAGTTCGGCCAGCACATCAATGATCTCCTCGCTCAAGCGATCGGCCCGCGATATGCATTCAAAAGGGATACGCAAGCCGTGCTGTTTGAGTTCGTCTCGCAGGTCCCGGAGCCAGCGCCAGTTAATGGTGAACACATCGTCAGCAAACCAGAGCTGGTCTGGCTGGTAGTGCTCATGAAGATACTGGATCTCGGCGGCTACATCTTGCGCGCTGCGGCGCCGGTGCGTCTCGCCAAAGACGCTGTGCGAGCACCAGGTGCATGTATAGGGGCATCCCCGGGCACAAATAAGCGAGACACTACCCATACCGTGATGCTCACGCCAGACATCAATGTAGCGTTGCAGGTCGATCGCTTCACGATCGGGCCAGGGTTGTGCATCCAGATCGGAGATATAGGGCCGCGGGGTTGTACGAATAACCTGATCCAGATCGTCCATAAACGCGATTCCTGGCACTTCCCATAGATGATCCAGACCGTACTTCGCCAGATGAGGTATCAGGGCCTCAAGCGTGAGCTCACCCTCACCAAAAACGATGATATCCCCCCCCCGGCTGAGGTATTCTTCAGCGTAATAAGGGGGCTCGGGGCCGCCCAGCACGACAATCGCCCCCTGGGCCTTACAGAAACGTGTCATGGCCAGCACGGCCTGTTTGGTCATCAGGGTTGTGTACAACCCCACGATAGATGGCTTCTGGCTACGGACCTGGTGCTCGAAGCTCGCCATATCGCTAAACGTCGAGTCAAAGACCGCCACGGAGAATCCGCGCGATTTCAAGTGCGACGAGATGTATAGTAATCCCAACGGCGGATAGGGCCGCATGACCTCAACTTCGTGAGGGTCTTCATACAGAAAATAGCCATGAGCCAGAAGAATATCCATGATGAATAGCTACCTTGTTATGTTTCTAGAGTGACAAAATGGCTTACTGCTTGTCCATATCAGCGATTTCAGCACGCAGTTTGCCGAGTTTTTCCAGGAGCTTTCGCTCACGCTTCATCGCACGCAGCATAGCCAGCAGGACGATCAGGAACAAGAAACCAAGAATGACGATCCCCGTGCTTTCGCGAACATCCACATCGACAGAACTTGCTGGTGAAGGCGCGTGGCTCTTATTGGAGGGCGAAGAGCTGCTGGTTTCAGTTGAAAGGGCGTTAGTATCCATATCTATTGTCTAATCTCCTGGCTTTGCCTAAGCTGATTGCAAGACATCAAGTTGCTTTTCGAGCAGTTTGCGCGTCTGTTTGTGCGATCGTAATAGGGCAAGAAGAAGCATGAACGCGATGCAGCCAAGCACCATGACGCCAACGGTGTCGCCAAATTGTGCCACGTTCCCACCATCGTTAGCTTCAGCGACAAACTGGGCGTTGTCGAAGAAACCACTGCCTTCATAGCTCCCATTCTCGTCCATGTGGGGTGATCTCCTTTCAATAAACATCAACTACTGGTGAACTGGGGTTAGGGGGACCGCATCGAGATTCGCCGGGGTTGGTGGTACTGCCAACGTATCGAGTCTTCTGGCCGCACGCTGAAGTGTCAGCGCATGGTACATCATGGCGGCTACCCGTCGCCAATCCCCTGGTTTCAAGGGATTTAGCTGGCCAAGTCGTAAGGCGTGCCAGGTACGCCGTGCCCGAAACTCCTTATGAACCACGGTGTGCAATTGCCGGTAGAATGCCGTCTGGAAAGGGCCACGATAGAGCATGGCGAGATCTTCCGAGTCCTGCCAGTTCGCTTTGGCCGCCAGATCAGCCTTCACCCGTTCGTAGAAGCCGGTGCCCGGCAAAGGGTAGCTCACTGAGATACCAATATCATCCGGCATGAGGTCACGTACCATCTGCAGAGTCAGGCCAATATCTTCACGTGTTTCGCCCGGATAACCAAATTGCAGGAAGAACCCGGTCTCGATGCCTTGCTCGCCCAGTTTGTGGCGGGCGGTATAGATTTGCTCAATCGTGGTGCCTTTGTCCATCGCGTCCAGTATTTTCTGTGCGCCGCTTTCGGCACCGATCCACACCGTTTTTGCGCCCGCCCGGCGCATGGCAGCAACGGTCTCGTCTTCAACCAGCAAGTCGGCCCGCGATAAGCATTTAAACGGCGTGCGAATATCTCGTTTTTCGATTTCAGCCGCGAACTCCTGGAACCAGCCGGGCTTGAGCCCCATAATATCATCAGCGAACCAGATATGATCCGGCTGGATGTGCTCGCGTAGCCACGCGAGTTCATCGGCTACGTTTTGGGGCGAACGCACATTGTAACGCTGGCCCCAGATTGGCTTGGCGCACCAATTGCATTTGTAGGGGCAGCCGCGCGTGGTCACCATATTGATGCTGAAGTAGCCATGATTCTCCAGCCATATCTGGCGATAGCGCTCAACGTCTACCAGTTCCCAGGCTGGAAAGGGTAAAGAGTCCAGCTTCTTCATCACCGGGCGGGGAATCGTGGTCTGTATCGTGCCAGTGGCATCCCGATAGGCCAGGCCAGCGATGTCAGTTATGCCGTAATCTGCCGTGCCGTCCAGATACTTGATCAACTCGGCCAGCGTCTGTTCGCCTTCTCCCCGGATGACGTAGTCGGCGCCGCGATCGAGGTACAGCGTATAGTGATCGGTGGAATCAGCGCCACAAATTATCATGGGATGCCGCGGCTGGTAGCCATTCCAATCATGCGTAGAGCGGCCTGGCGCATATTGAGCAGGCACATCTTGCTCAGATAATTGAAATTGTCCTCGAACAAGACCGCATAACGGGGTTGGAGTTTGTCGAGCATTTCGGCCCACTCCTCCTCCGACTCTGACAACATGGCGTCAAATAAGCCAATGGTGTAGCCGTTCTCGCGCATATAACTCGCCGCGAAGAGTGTGCCTAGTGGCGGATATGGCTGCATGGCAGCGTAGAGCTTGGGGTCAAAACGGAGGAAATAACTTTGCCCAAAGAGAATATCTAACATATCATTACCGTTCTATCTGCGATGTTCCGTAATTGCATCTTAGTCTATCCGGGATGAAACAGCAAAGCTTTCATGGCGCGAATAGACCGCTTGTCACGCAATACGCTGATCTTGCTGGCCAATAACGTCATCACGGCGGTGCTGGCCTTTGTGGTGACCATCCTCATTTCGCGGGGCCTTGGCGATGCCGCGTTTGGGCACTACGCGACTGTGATGGCCTGGGTCTTACCCCTATCCATCGGGGCAGACTTTGGTGTCGCCACGCTCGTCACGCGCAATGTTGCCAGCAGGCCTTCGGCGGCACACGCCTATCTGAGACGGGCATTGCGGGTGCGCTGGCTGGTCGGGGGTGGCATTGTCGTCGGCGTTCTGGTGCTGGCCCCATGGCTTAGCCAATCACCGACGGTGGTTATGGGGCTGCGAATCGCAATCCTGTTGAGCCTGGTAGATGCGCTCTTCGGTACCTATACGGCCATCTTCCGCGCCTGGGAGGTCATGTGGCCAATCCTGTTACTTAACACCCTCTTTTTTGGTCTACAGATCGCTGGCATTGGGATCATCTTGTGGCAGGAGGGAGATATCCTGCTGGTGCTGGCCGCAATTGTCAGCGCAGATATCATACAACTCCTGGGAACGTGGGGCTTATGGCGCCTGCACCTGCGCCATCGCTACTCGGAAGCAACTGCTGTAATCGATGTGCAACACGTCGTGCGGAAAGCGTGGCCTTTTGCCGTTGCCGGTGTGCTCGCCATTTTGCAGGTTCGGGCGATTGTCATCCTGCTCGACCGCTATCTGCCAGCCGAGGCGGTTGGCTGGTACGCCGCCGCGGCCCGCCTGGTCGAGGCTGCCCGCCTGGCACCGAGCGCGCTGTTTGTCGCGCTTTTCCCCCAGCTCGCCGCCCTGGCGAGTGAGCCGGCGCGTTTTGTGCGCCTGTTTCGCTGGTCCGCGTGGGGCCTATCTTTATACGCGGCGGGTTTTGCCTTGGTCTGTCTCCTTGCGGGTAGGCCGGTGGTCTATCTATTATTCGGTGCACAATTTGAGGATGCCATTTCGGTTCTCGTCTTGTTATCATGGTCGCTGCTGCCGGGTGTTTTGCGTGCATTAATGACCTTGCGACTCTACGCGATGCGTCGCGAAAGCCGGGTGAACTGGATGTTGGCTAGCGCGGTACTGGTTCAACTCGGTGCAGGCGCCATACTCATCCCAGTATATGGGCCCGAGGGCGCCGCCGCCGCCGTTATTGCCAGTGAAATACTGCTGCTGATTGGTTTATGGGCATCCGCCCGACGGCTTATGCCAAGATTTGTACAGAACGCGAGTTCTTGCTAAGCTGTCAAGCAGCGGTGAATGGGTAGAAGTAGAATATGAAAATGCTCTGGAGGATTGCGTTGAGGCACATCCGCTTTTGGACGTTGATACTTATTGGTTTACTGCTGGTTTCAGCTTGTGAAAACGACCCCACTGAGGAGCCACCGGAGATTCCGGCAGCCCAGCAGGTCACAACGACGCTGCAACC
>JAADYW010000296.1 GCA_010092845.1 Chloroflexota bacterium | reverse complement strand
CGCGGCCTGTGTCGGTGAAAGTGGTGAATGGGTGTACATCGCACCGGATCACGCGCCGCTGCAAATCAAGGCCAACGGTCGCCAGTCGCGGTTGATGTGTCGCCCGGATAAGTACGGCTTTCCGCGCACGAAGGCCAAGCAAGGCCGCGTGCAGTATGGCTTCCAGACCGGCGATATGGTGCGAGCGGTAGTCACGCAAGGCAAGAAAATCGGCACGCACATCGGGCGGGTGGCGGTGCGAAGCTCAGGCAGCTTCAATATCACCACCTGCGTAGGCACAGTGCAGGGCATCAGCTATCGCTACTGCGCGCATTTGCACAAATCTGACGGATATAGCTACGAGAAAGGAGAGGGCGTTCCTCCCCATAGCTGAAGCTAGGGGTTTCCGCGCCTCAAGTTTTTGATGAGATGGGTTGTATTCCTGGCGATTCTGCTGCTAACGATGACAGCCTGCAATAGCACGGACAATAGCGAACCCCTGGTACAGGTTGCAACATCATCCGCGCCGGATGAGGGTTTTGTAACCTACCGACACCAGAGTGGTGTCTTTAGCCTCCGCATGCCGCGTACCTGGATCCCCAATGACCTGCCGGATGAGAATGGCTTGCGGGTTGAGTTTTCTCAGCTAGAAGGCAACCAGAGCGTCGTCCGGCTGACAGTTTACATCGTCAATACCGGAACGCCGATGACCCGCGATGCCTTCCTGAAAACCGCCAACGCTTACCTTCCCGAAGACGACCCCGCCGGTTACCAGTGGAAGGCGATTGAGCCACCCATTGACCAGGCAGATGGCAGCCGGCGCGTCGTCGGGATACGCACTTATCCGACCATAGGCCCCCGCGCTCTAAACATCTTTATGCAACCCAATGGGCGCTATTTCTCTGTTCTAGAAGCCGACGTAACCGACGCCGATCCCGCAACTCTGGACTCCCTGCGGGCCGTGGTCAACACATTGCGTGTCGATCAGGAGGTGCTGATTGATCAAGGCGAGGTAGTGGCTGGCCTGACCTACACGGGCAATATCAGCTTCGATGGCTACTATAGCTGGGAAGATCCAGATGGAGGCTTCAACCTAACAGGCATTGTGGTCAACAATCAGAATACCGCTATCGAGGCGATCCGTCTGACGGGGTACCTCTTCGATGCACGCGGCAACCAGCTCAGCGAGGAAACGAGCATCCTGACGCAAGCGGTGTTGCGCCCCAACGAGTCCGCACCATTCCGCCTGCGCTTCGAGGGCGGACGGCCCACAACGGCGGTGCGGTATGAGGTTCATGCCGCAGCGCGTATCGCGGACTTCGCCGCGCAGGACTTCTATGGCCAGGAGAACTTCACCATCGAACGCAATCCGGTCTATTATAACGAAGCCGGGAACCTCGTCATCAGCGGACAGCTGGCCAACAATGGCTCGCGCCTGACAAAAGAGGTCCGGATCATCGTCAGCGTATTCAACGATCAGAATCAAGTCGTCGCAACCCAGACCCAGTTCATCAACAAGGACACTTTGTTGCCTGGAGAAGTCGATAGCTACGAGGTCGTTGTCTATGAGATTGGCGGCGCACCGGTCCGCTACGATCTCACCGTAGTCGGTGTCGCTGAATAATCACTGGACACCATACAAACGATAGACTTCGCGAATGACAGCGATCAGTGCGCGCTTGCTCTTACGATTCAGCGTCGAATCAGCCCTGAGCAAGGCTTCGATTTGCTCAAGCGTATTACCAGGGATCCATTCCGCGTTATCGTCTGCTTCATCGCCTTCTTCCTCCTCGAACAGCTCTGAAGCGGGGATGGCCTGCGCCAGCATTGGGGCCACAGCGGGATTCTCCAGGACATCACGCAGCCGGCCCCGCCAATCCTGTTCGGGTGTGATCGACATCATCTCGAGCAGCACGATTCCGACCAGACTCTCAGGGATACCTGCCCGCCGCAGCATACTGGCCAATTGCGTATGCGTCTTCTCGAGCTGAAGCCACAGCTCGACCACTGACTCAATCTTCGATAGGGTGTCATCCATCGTCATATTCTCACCTCGTTAGCGTGTCCAGGAGCGTACGAAGCCGCTGGAGTTGGGTGCGTGTTGTCGCAACCGGGCCAAAGTACTCTAGTGTAATTGCACGGAGTTGGGGGCACCTTGCAACCACTTCTGAAACCAGATCGTAATCGGCCTCGCTCAAGGGCCTGTGCAAATCACGGAGCCGACCACGGTATTCCCCAGGCCCACTGACATGTAACTCCACCACATGTGCCAGTGGCAACTTGGAGATATAAGCTGTAACCGGCATGCCCCGCATCGCGGCGGAAACCCTGGCATGACCCAGATCAAGCAACAACCTGCTATCTGTCGCCGCGATCACATCACAGATAAAGGCCGGATCAACAACATAATCATGTCCTGATGGCCGATGGTGGGCTTGATTTTCGATAGCAACAGGAACCTCGACCATCTGTTGGAACGCCAATAGGTTCTCAATCGCCAATGTAAGGCCCAGATGCCGCCCAATCCGAGGCAACGGCAAGCCAAACCGCTTCCAGAGGCGGTTCAACTGAGTGTCATCTAGCCCGAGGTGCAGCGATAGCCAGGGTGTTCCCGTCTCCTTCGCCCAGCGAGAGAGCGCGCTAAATGGCAAGCGCCGACTCACCAAGCCGGCATTTGAGTGCAGCAGCACCGGATACGCCTCCGCCAGGACTTGCATACGGGCAGGGCCCAGCCATGGCCCGACCTGCACATAGTCTACCCAGCGCCTATCAGCCCGAACCAGGTCAATGAGTGCCGGCGAGCCTTCCGCAGCCAAGGCGATCGCCGTGTTATTCGGAGCTGCGATAGGCTTCACCCAGGGGAGTAGCTAACATGAAACCCAGGAAACCGACGAAAAGGCCTACATACAATAGCCCCAGGGGCAAGCAAATCCACAGGAGCGCTGCGGATACTTCGTCAGAAATCACCAGGGCCGGGATGACGACCGCAAAACACAGGCCGCTCAGGATGACTATCGCTGTGCCTACCAACATCGGCATGCCCCGCCGCTGCGCAAGTACCGGGGAAATCCACTTGAGAAAACGGCTGAGACGTTTTGACCGATCGATTCTTCGTAACATAGTCGTGGCTCCAGCCTATAGCACAAACACCGCAATCATAACCTAGCCTTTCATACCTCGTCAATTCAGCATTTACTTGCCGAAACCTAGCGAGGTCGTATACTAGTAGGCATGTCTGAACAAGCCGAACATCACTCCAACCGGCCGCCAATCGAGCCAAATCGTGTTTACTCACGCAATGAAGCGGCTGAAATCCTGAATGTCAGCCTGAGCACCGTCAAGCGTGCCATTGCCTCCGGCCAGCTTCGCGCGAGCCAGCCGCCAGGGATGCGCCGTGTGTTTATCACCGGCCAGGCCATTCTCGATATGCTTGCCGCCAGTGAGATAAAGCCAAAGACCTCCTCCAGAGCACAAGACAATTCCTGACCGACAACCCCTTTAGCGTGGCAGAAGCGTTGGGTAGCCTCCCACTATTCGTGCTATGATGCATGGGAATGGGATAAGCGAAGGAAAACGTGATGAACTTACCACGCCCGGCGCTCCTGGCGCTGCTATTGTGTTGCGCGACCCTGGCCTGTAGCCTGAGCCAGCCGGTAAGCGAGGCTCCGGCTTCACAGGATGTAACACCCGTTGTTATCAATCTAGTGATTGAGCCTGACGGTAATCAACCACCGGAGCGGCCAGCGCCGATAACACCTCCGCCAACCAGCACCATCACACCCTTCCCTTCAGCAACACCATTGCCAGCTAGCCCAACCCCCAATGCCACAACTTTTGTGGAGCCAGCCGGCTGCCAACGACCATCAGACGATTACACTCGCATCACAATCGGTAACGCGACCCTGAACCAGCGGACTTTTGCGATGCTACAGTATGCACAAGAGCTATACGGCGGCACCATCCCAATCACAGGCGCAGGCATCACACAGGGATCGTACAATCCTGGCGGCGTGGCTGCCAGTTTCGGGACGCACGATGGCGGTGGCGCCGTTGATCTCACCGTCCGCAATATCCCTTACGACTGGTCAATCAAGTTCGAGGACATCCCCCGCCTTATCGACGCCCTGCGCACCGCTGGATTCGCCGCCTTTTACCGTGACGAGCGCGAGGGCCTCCCACCGCATATTCATGCCATAGCCATCGGCGACCGCGAGTTGTCGCCCGCCGCGGCCGAGCAGCTCACTGGGCGTTATGGCTATTTCCGAGGGTTCGATGGCTTCCCACGGGAGAACGGCGTGCCGTTGACACCTCGCTATGGCAGCCTAGTCATTTGCCAGTGGATGCTCGACATGGGATTCCAGGATATGCGGGGCGCGCCCCTGCCCGAATAGCACGCCAGAAACATGAAGCCCGGGGGCAGGCAACCCCCGGGCTGTTTGGCATTAACCACGCAGAGCACAATCTAGCAGACGTGTAACAGGCTAATCGATAGCGCACACTTCGATGCTCAGCCAGTCGTCGCGCTGGACACCATCCCAGGAGACATCCACATTGGTCTGCTCGACCGCGGGATGCAGGAATGATGTTTGCTCGCCCCAGGTCCCCGTGACAGTACGGCCCTCACGGCTGGCATTTTCCTCAAAGGGTGTGTGCTGCGGATAGATGTCGTTGGCAACCTCAAACGTGAGACGATCAGCATCTTCTTCGACGCGAATGGCCGGATCACTGATGGGCGTTGCACCCGCCTCAAAGATGTCGGGGCTGGCCATGATGTCTGAGGTGAAGACAACCCGATCACCAGAGCAGTGCCATGTCGGCGCATAGTCTGGGATATCGTTGTCGGTGAGCTGCCGTGTCAGGCCAGTACCCACTTCATAGATGTAGATATCCAGATCGCCATCGCGATCAGATTGGTAGGCAATCAAGCGGCTATCTGGCGACCAGGCATGATTGGTGGGGTGTTCGCCGGGTTCGGTGATCGCTATTGGGTTCTGGCCATCAATATCCATAATCTTGATGACACTATCGTCGCCGTCATTGGTATAGGAACGATAAGCGATATAGCGATTATCAGGCGAATATTGTGGATCTACGTCAATATGCTGGCCATCACTCAGCCGGCGGACCTGCAAGCTGTAAAGATCAAGCTCGTATAGCTGCCAGAAGCCTTCCGCGTTGCTCTGATAGACCAGGCGGCTGCCATCCTGCGACCAGAAGGGGTTGATCTCGTCGGTGGGATCATCCGTCAACGGGAAGATGACCCCCGTCGTCATGTCAACGGCGTACAGATCCCAGTTGCCGTTGCGGGTGGTCTCGAAGACCACGTAGTTGTTCGGCCCCCAGACCGGGTCGGCATCGATCGCGATGGTGTTGTATGTTACCCGCTGGATTTGATCAGGATCATTGCCAGATGTCGGCGCAACGTAGATCTCCCAGTTCTCGGGTTCACCTGGTTCGGTATCGCGGTTGCTGGTGAAGACAATCCATTCGCTGTTGGGCGACAGGCTGGGCGCCATATCGCTGACACCTTCGCCCACCCCCAAAGAGAGATTGACCCGGTAAGACTCTTCCGCCTCGGCATCAGCGCCATCCAGCCGGAAGATTTCCCAATCGCCGGTCTCATCGGTGTGATAGATGCGGAATGTCGGGCACTGGGGACCGCAGACGGCCACGTCACGCCAAACTGGCATACCTGATCCACCGACGCCACTGAAACCAGTTGTGGCCTCCTCATCACTCTCATCAGCTTCTGGCACGCCACATGCATGGGTCGCTGCCAGGGTACCGTACGTGCCGGAAGAGCTGAATTCGTAGAAAGTGTTGGGCTTCGCATTCGGCACTGTAATCACCAATGGGGCTTCGCCCTCATCAAGCTGGAAATCGCCAGACCCGACCGTCGCGCCAGGGCTGCGGATTTCGTAGGACTGGGGACTCGCCATCACGCCGTTGTGGTTTGTGATACGGAAGGTTGCCGTATCCCCATCGCAGAACCCTTCAACCGTCAAATCGGGAAGCGCACAATTGACCGTGAAATTGATGTTGAAGTCGAGCACAGTGAAGAAGACATCACCGTAAAGCTCCGTCACGGTATAGTCCCGCGTTTCACCAGCACCGAGTTGCAGCGTGTCAATCAAGACCGTTTCACCAGCCGCATTGCGCACGATAACCTCATCTGCTGTCGCCATCGGGTCGCCCGTATTCTCCACCGAGAACGTTGCCGCGCTATCCACACAGACACCACGTGCGGCAATTTCGGGCACCCCGGTGTCGGTATTGACCACGATAACCCGAATCACCTTGCCAGGGGTGACGCCATCTGTGATGTGCATCGTCACAACGTAGGTGCCGGATGCGCCATAGTTATGACAGGGGTTGTTCTCAGCACCACCGGTGTCGCCATCACCAAAATCCCAACTGGTGACGCTCACACCATCTGGCAAAACCGCCGTGAAGCAGTAGCGCGAGCCACTCTGCGGCCGTACCGTGAACGTTGTCTGGGCCTCCATTGGGGTATAGGTGTGGATCTGATTGGTCGCGTCGGCGGTTGTACCCAGCGAATTGGTCACACGGAGATGCACATTGTAGTCGACCCCGGTATCAGTGTAGGTCGTGCAGATCGTGCTGGGAATGTCAGCATCAGTATAGGTTAAGGTATCCCCATTGCCGAAATCCCATTCCCATTGGACCAGATTCGTACCAACGCTGTTGTCATTGAAGCAGACCACGAGGTCAGCGATACCGGCATAGCGTGTCGGTGAGAATGCTGCCAGGATACTGGCAGGATCAATGAGCTCGAACTGGAGCTCCGCTGTCGTATTACCCAGCGGACCATTACCAACAACCTCAACGCGATACTGCCCGGCGGTGGAGAAGTACTGGGTAATCGAGGTTCCGTTACGGTCCGCCGGTCCCACCCGGGCACCGCTCGAAATACGGTAGATGTTCCAGGTATAGGTGTTGATGTTGACCCCGGTAGCGCTGAAGCCCAGTGTCTCACCAGCGAACACATAGGAGTCGTCGCGGCTGATGAGGATGCTCTGTGTCTCCCAAACTGAGAAGACTACTTCCCGGACATCGCTCCAGGTCCCGTAGGAATTCGTGCCTGTCAGCCGTACCGCATAAGTGCCCTCGGAATTGAAACGGACACAACCGGGTTCCTGCAAGGTCGTAAACTGCGCACCCAGGCTATTGTCAGCCGTGCCGAAATCCCATTCGTAGGTCAAGCCATCGATGCCATCGTGACTGGTGTCGGAGGTGTTGTCGAAACAGACTTCCTGGCCAACTTCGATCGCGGCCGGAACGCCTGTGTAGGTGAAGTCAACACTAAAGGTACCCACCGCCAGATCGGTCTGCATGGAGCAAGAGTGGCTGCTATCAGCCGGATCTAGCGCTTTCACATCGACCCGCAACTCATAGTCGCCAATCGGCCCCAGCACGTCGCCGCCAAAGGCGGGGCTATCAATGAAATTGTCAACAGGCGACGTGGTCGTGTCTAGTTCGCGCTCACTACCGGTCGAGTCGACCAACACCCAGGTGTATTCCAAATTAATACCGTTGGTGTTGTCGATGTCGAAGCGATAGGTATAGTTGGCCGCTGGGTCAGTGGGCGAGTTGTCGCCACTGTTGTAGTCAACGCACAGGAAGTCGCTGCCGGTACCGGCAGCGGTGACGGTCAGCCAGCTTGAAGTGCAGCTCTCAACCGGGTCCAGGACGCTGTTGACCGTATAGCGGACCTGATAGACAGCATCGGCTTCGTCGAATACGAAGTTGTAGATATCACCTGTCGCATCAACGTCGATGTCAATCCAGCCACCGGCACCATCTGACTGACGGAAATCCCAGAATGTCGCCGTTGCGCTGTCGCCAGTCGACCACGGACGGCCAAAGCGGTTATTCAGACTGCGTCCGAAATCGACACTTTCACCCAATGACGGATCAGAATCGCCCGTGGGCACGCCGCAAGATAGCGACGGTAGGGTAACAGTTGGCTGTACCTGCACCGCGGTACAGTTTGCCGTGGCGGGAACAGCCCCAACGCCATTGTCGGCCACGATCGTTAGATCAATCTGCGGCATGTCGCCGATATTCGTCCAATCCCAGGTCAAATCGAGGGTAGGACCAGTGCCGGCGGGGATGCCATCAACCAACCATGCGTAGGTGAGCGTCCGCCCGGCATCACCACCATAGGAAGCAGTGTAGGTGTGTTCCAGTGGTGGCGAATCGCTGGGCATCGAAGGACGCGGGGTCGTATTGCCACTGATACTACACGTGAGCGTGGGCCAAGACGCGGTAACGGTGATCGGTTCGTCGCAGTATGAGCCATCATCGGCAGTCGCCACGTAACTGACGACTTCTGAATCTCCGTCAACCGTCCACGAACGTTGATACGTGTTGCTGGCATCCGGACCCTGCACGGAAATGCCATCGACAAACCATTCATACGTCATCGTCCGGCCAGCATCGCCGGCCACATTAGCGGTATAGGTATGCAGAACACCATCGGGCAACACAGCGGCATCGCCGTTCATCGTGCAATTGAGCGCCGGGTACATCACGCTGACGGTCTTGGTACGGTTACAGGATGCCCCGTCTGCCGGTGATTCGACATTCAGCGAGATTACATATGTCCCTGCAGCGGGCCAGGTGATATCGAACGCATCCGTGGTGAAGGACTGGGGGAATCCAGCCTCGCCACTGGTAACCGTCCAATTGTAGTTGAGCGTACGCCCACCAATATTGCTGACCGAGGCTGAGTACGACTGTAGGCCGGCACCAGGCAACACGTCGGCGAGGCCATTGATGGCATCACAGCTCAGCTCAAGGCGCAAGACGGTGATGATCGCCTCGACATAAGATGTACCGCCTGGTCCCGTTACCGTCAGGCGGACGGGATTGGCACCCAGCTTCAAGGCTCCACTGATATTCCCGATGGCGATACCGCTGGGGTTTTCGCTCGCGGAGTCCTCAATCCCATCACCGTCGAAATCCCAGGAATAGGTGTCGATAACCCCAGAACTGGTGTTGGTGAAGTCCACCGTCTGCTGCCAGATGATCTCCGCAGCGGAAACATTGAACGCTGCCACCGGGGCACCAACCACTTGCGTTGGATGCTCGATATTTGAGTCCGCCGTATCAGCCGCATTCACAACCCGTAGGTGAACATCATAGATGCCTGAGGGAGAAACGAAGAGATGGCAGACAATGGGAGAATTGTCTTCGATCACACCTGTTCCATCGTCGAAATCCCAGTAGCTGGTGGCCACGGGGCCTTCGCTGGTGTTTTCGAAACACACCTCAACATCATCACCTATGTTGGTTCTGGAATACTCAGTGAATCCAGCCGTCAGGGAGCCAGTAGCCTCCGCCACATACACCTGACGCGAGACCGTGTAGTCGCCACCAGGGCCAGTCACGCGCAGGCGAACCCAGTAGGACCCGGATGTGTTGAAGGTCAAGTTGTGGGGGCCAATGCCGGTCGCATCGTCAAAAGCACTGTCGTCGTCGAAATCCCACTCCCAAATGGTGATCGGGCCTTCGCCGTTGTCAATACCTGTCAGCTCAACTGTCAGCGGCACCTCACCTGTTGGTGGCGTGATCGTGAAATCAGCCTCAGGGGGCAGCGCATTCACGGCAATCGTTTGCTCAGCAATGGATGGATTTCCCGCACCATCAACCACTGACAACCGCACCGTATAGCTGCCGACGACGGTGAAGGTATAGGTTGCGTCCTCCGTGTTGTACGTTGAGAACGGCCCAGCCCCAGCCGGCATACTGACAACTTCCCAGGTATAGGAAAGCCCTTCACCGGTGCTGGTGCTATAGAAATCAACCGTAAAGGGAGAAAAGCCAGTTGTGGCAGGGCTTACGCTGAAATTGGCCACCGGCATACTGATCACCTGGATGGTGCCGGTCAATACCATATCAGACAACGCCGGATCAATTGGATCGCAGGTTAATTCGACAACATAGCTGCCGGTGGACGGGAAGGTATGCGTGACGCTCGTGGCCGCTGGCCCCGACGGTCCTGCTGCACCATCAATCACCCAGCTATAGCTGTCAATCCCAGCCGTATTGACCGCAGAAAATACGTAGGTGAAGGGATCATCATCAACGGCATCGTTGTCATCAATGTCAAGCTGACAATAGGTCTGTGGCCCCATGATTTCCATGTCGCTTTCAGGGGCCTGTGCTTCCGGTGGCGCTACTGGCGCTTCACTGGTGGCGTCGGGGAGGTCAGTTGATTCACCGGCAGGCTCGCCACCTTCAGGTACAGGTGTTCCCTCTTCAGACGCCTCAACAGAGGTCGTCTCGTCAGTCGGTTCAGCGGTTGGTCCTTCTGATGTCGGGGTTGAGGTACCCTCGGGTGAGTCTGCATGGGTATCCGAGATCAGCAAGCTACCGCCGATAAGTAATACAAATAGCAGGGTAAACAGTGCCCACCTGGCGTGAAACAGCGATCGCATCGATTGTGCTCTCCTTATTCTTGTTCACGATGCAAGCATACGCGTGGTTATAACCGTGTTATTCACGATGTAATGAATAAATTGCCTCCCGTTCCTCAATTGTCATAATAACATAAATCAAACCTTAGCTCCATTAAGATTTCCGAAATTACTTATGAAGTTAATAGTTATCCGCTTACTAAAGGTCGGCATAGATCTGGATCAGGAGGCAGCATGGCTTAACTGCGGGGTATCCTCCAGGAAGCACAAAAATTAGCACTTATAATACAAAGCTATTACTGTATATATTATAGTCTTTCACGAGAAACGAATTCCCCAACTGGTCAGGATAGATAGGCCATGTGGCTACCGTTCAGACTCGCCACCTGCCGGATGAAATTCCGCTGTTTTAATCCTACACTCATCTAAAAGGTTAAGGACCAAGACGACATGTACTATGCAAGCCGCATTGAAGCCGGCCACCTACTTGCCCTGAAGCTCAAAATACTGGCGACCCATCTCCACTTCTCTCAGCTTTCGCCTGGATTACTGCTATTCAGTACCGCCACGCGCTGTATCCCGGTTGCTCGCGAAGTCGCGGCGGCATTTGATACCGATGTGATAAGCCTGGGAGATAATCAAGTGGATGCTAGGCTCAGGCCTTCCGTCCAGGAGCGAACGGTGATCCTGATTGATGATGGCAAATCCTCTGAAACCTATCTATTGCGGATCGTGACGGAGCTTCAATCCCTCCACCCTGCCCGTGTCTTGCTTGCCATGCCATCGGCCAATGGGCAACGACACCGTTTGTTGTATCGCGTGGTAGATGACATCATCTATGCAACAACGCAATCGCGTCTGTATGCCGATGAGGTATGGTATGGCGTTTCATCAGATCATATCGACCTGGCAAGCCAAAGCGTGCCGTCAGGTCAGTGAGCAAGAAATCCCTGATCTTGCTGACCGAGTTAGGCGTCGATATGGTATTATCGAAGCATGCCCAAATACCCATTGGCGTGATACTGACGATCATTGTTCGAAATCAGGGATTTGATGACAACGCTAACCGCCAGCCTGGCTCAGATGTATCCGAAGTTCGGTGATATTGATTACAACCTCGCAACGCACCTCAAACTAATCGAGGAAGCGGCCCAAAAGGGCGCCGACCTCATTGTGTTCCCGGAGCTTTCGCTCACCGGGTACTACCTACGCGACCTGGTCCATGAAGTCGCCATGACACCGGATAGCCCTCCCTTACAGAAGCTGCGCACGGCCTCCCGCGAGCACAATATCGACGTGATGGTAGGCTTCGTTGATACCTCAGCGCGACACAACTTTCACATTGCAGCGGCCTATTTGAGCCAGGGCGACGTCGTACATGTCCATCACAAAGTATACCTGCCGACATATGCCATCTTCGACGATGGACGCTTCTTTGCCCCTGGTGAGCACATTCGTGCCTTTGATACCCGCTTCGGCCGCCTGGGAATGCTCATCTGCGAGGATTTCTGGCATATCTCGGCTTCGTATGTTTTGTGGCTAGATGGAGCGGACATCCTGTTGACACATAGCGCCAGCCCGGCACGTGGACTGACCGACGAAGCCAGCATGGAAACCCAGCGCTGGGTGAACCATTTTATGCAGACATTTGGCACGCTCTATAGTACGTTCATCGTCCACTGCAATCGGGTTGGTTTTGAAGATGGCGAGGTCTTCTGGGGTGGGAGTTCAGTCATTGACCCCAATGGGGCGTTCTTGCTCCAGGCGCCGAACTTCGAGGAGAAGCTGCTATTTCAAGAGCTTGATCTCAACGAAATCCGGCGGACCCGCATCCGGACACAGCTCCTCCGTGATGAACAAGTTGGCCTTACCGCTCGCGAAATCGCCCGTATCGCTCAGAAGGACCCAACGAAGTCCCCATAGTCTAGGGGTGCGTCTCGTCTAACAGGCTCTGCGCGGCCTGCAGCAAACGCTCAATGCGCTCTGAGGTCAATTCTCGGCTCGCAAAGTAGCGCTCCAGCAATTCCAGCGGTGCCAGGCCTTCAGGAGTCGGCCCCAGGCGTTCTCGCTCGGGCTGTTCGATGTGGCGCTGTATCCCAGCTACCATATTGGCGCCGGCCTCGCGCAAGTTCCGTTCGATCGCAGCGATATTCAACATTGCATTCGATTCTGGATCTGCCTGAATAAGCAACCGGACAACAGCCTCGGTCAGATCGTGTTGCCTGATTCTGTCCATGACAGCCTCAGTTGGATTATTCGCAGCCCTGATATCAACGCGCAACGTCACGAAAGGACGCGCTGGCAGCGCGACGAATTCCCAGCGTGTCGCGCTGCGCTCAAGTTCGACCCAGACAAACCCCTTCTCATCACCTTCTTCACCAAAATCAATCCGTTCCATGCTGCCGCTATAAACAATCGGAGGCAGATCATCACGTCCGTTTGTCATATTCTGGTGCTGGTGAATATGCCCCATCGCTACATAGTCCCAGACAGGATCCGCGATGTTGGCCAGGGTCACCGCGATATCCCGTCCGAGCATGACCTGCTTCTCGCTGCCCCGAAGGGCGCCATGAATACTGAAATGGCCGGTCAATACACGCGGCATCTCGGCCTGGCGGGCCTCGTTGGCTAGATCGCGCAGGATGAGCTCGAGCTTCTCCTGTAGCAAGATGTCGAGATCAGCAATCGTACGCCGACCATGGCTATCAGCGTCGTCTTCCATCAAACGGGCCCGCACCGGATACGGCGCTGTTGCCACCTTGACTGGGCCCGATTCCGTGTCGATCTGTAATAGCTCATAGTGATCGCCAACCCAGACATTCGGTACTCGCAGAGTATCATAGATCTCGATGCTGGATGCTTTGCGTACGTTGACTGGCAAATCATGATTACCTACCAGCAAGACCACCGGACATATTGACGCCAGGTCTAGAATCCGCCAGGCAAACTCGCGCTGGAAGGTCGGATTCGGGTTACGATTCTTAAATGCGTCCCCTGCAAAAATGGCCAGATCGGCGCCGCGTTCCTGCGCATAGGCAACCATCTCATCCATACGGCGCAGAAAGTCGGTGACACGGGACGATAGCCCAGTCTGAGGATTGGCACGGCCATAATTCTCGACACCGATATGAATATCAGCAAAGTGCAGAAGTCTTATCATCTGTGAGTATCCTCTATCATTGCTAGCAAAACCCAGGTAAAGAGCCGTCCGGTCGCATTGTCGGGCACGACATTTTATTCTATACTCATGTTTGGACTCTGTGGTATGTATCCAGTAATTAACCCAAGGAGGAAACTGGCATTATGGGTACTAAGCTGACGTGGTTCGGACACTCGGCGTTCCAGATCGAAACCGGTGAACATACCGTCTTGATTGACCCCTTCATCAGCGGCAATCCGGTGGCCACCGTCAGTCCAGACGAACTGGCTGCCGATTTCATTCTGCTTACCCATGGCCATGGTGATCACATTGGCGATACTGTCGACATCGCCAAGCGGACCGGCGCCACAGTTGTCGGCAACTTCGAAGTTGCCAATTGGATCAGCGCTCAGGGCGTTGAGAACACCAGCTCGCCGAATACAGGTGGCACCGCTAGCTTTGATTTCGGGTCCGTCTATCTGACACTCGCGTTCCACAGTTCATCGATGCCTGATGGAAGCTATGGCGGGTCGCCAAACGGAATGGTTATTACACTCAATAGCGGCCTGAAGATCTTCCATGCTGGTGATACCGCTCTGTTCTCAGATATGCAGCTCATCGGCGAGATGGGGCTGGATGTCGCGATCATCCCGATCGGTGACTTCTTCACGATGGGACCAGATGAATCCGTGCGTGCTATTCAATGGCTGAAGCCGCGCTACGTGCTCCCTTGCCACTACAACACGTTCCCTCCCATTGCTCAGGATGCCGCCCAATGGGCGAATGCTGTCAGTGCCAAGACTCTATCGAGTGCCATTGTCCTGGATCCAGGCGGCACCCACGAGTTCTAACACGCGCTAGCCCGCAACAAAACAAGCCCACACCAGTCATCCGTCAATGTGGGCTTGCTTGCTTTCACGCGCTTGATTCTACTGATCAGTCACTGTTTTGGCGTTTTGTAGCATCTTATCCAGCACACGCTCCAGGGCCATCGTATGGCTGCAATAACCATGAGAATGGAAGAAACTGCAAGTGCAGCCCCATTCGCCGTTATTCAAACTCACCTTATGGACGTTGTTCTCACCCCTGAACTCGACCTCAAAGCTGGTGAATTGCATGAGTTCGGGCTGTTCGGCATACTCTTTGGCCTTCTGGATTTTGCCGATCATTGCTGAATCCATTGCGATGCTCCTTAGTTATTGATTAGCTGATATGTGATGTGCATACGATTACGAATAAAAAGAGACACGGCGCAAGGTTAGGCGTGTCTCTGGTGTTCCATATAGGTGCTGGCAATCTGATAGGGTATCTTGATCATTCTCACTATCCAATGTTGATCAAGTTGTGTCCAAAAGCTTATCTGAAGTATAAGCACATTTAAAGATCAAGTCAAACCTTTTTAGCCTTGTAGCAGAGTCTCGATATCCTGAGCTGTTTCAATGACAATGCCATTCGCAGAGCGATCAATACGGCGTAACAGTCCCTTGAGCACACCCTTGGGGCCTAGCTCGACAAAGGTCG
>JAADYW010000295.1 GCA_010092845.1 Chloroflexota bacterium | reverse complement strand
GGGCGGGTGTACACGATCGTTCTGGTAGGCGATCAAGAGGCCGATCTATTTGTGCCGGTTATCCTGGAGAATGAAACCTCTCCACAGAGCCGTGTGCGCGTGACCCACGCTGTGCCTGACTTGCCGGCTGTTCGCATCTTGCTGGATGATGAGCCGCTGGTCGATGCGCTGAGTTTTGCTGAGACACAGGAGTTCACACTGGTGCCCTCAGGGAATTACACGGCCCAGGTCC
The DNA here is from genome assembly GCA_010092845.1 of Chloroflexota bacterium. Lineage (GTDB taxonomy): Bacteria > Chloroflexota > Anaerolineae > Aggregatilineales > J027 > J027. The sequence goes on along the minus strand of JAADYW010000295.1, from coordinate 6,956 downwards.
TTGATGCCCTTGATGGCACCGTACTCCTGGAACAACGCATCAAGATCGATCCCTATGTGAATGCTGAGATGGTATTCTTCGGTACTGATGCTAGCCCAGAACTCGATGTCTTCCCGATTGACAGTTCCGCTGTTACGGACGAAGTGAGCCGCCTGACCGTTATTCATGCTGCCTCCGGTGTAGGGCGTCTGGCGCTGATCTCGCCTGAGGGTATTGACTACGGGCTGAGCGTGCGCTATGGGCGCCAGGAAACGATTGAGATCGTGCCGGAGGCCGCCGAATTCCGCTTTGTCACGGGCGGACTGGAAGATCCCGAGTTGGTCGAGGCACCACTGGATGCGATTGATCTCGAAATGCATCTTGCCTATACCTATATTGTCACGGGCCGCTCTGAGGAGAACCCCATTCTATTGGATTTTGAAGTTCGTACGAGCGGTGAGACACCAGAAGATGAGGTCAATGCTTTCAACTTGATGCCGGTCCAGGTCATCAATGCGTGGCCAGACCCAGTCCGGCTTGAGCTGGGTGACCAGCGCGTCGCGGCCGGCCTCGCATATGGAGCAATCTCACAGCCTGTACAGGTCGTAATTGATTACTATCCAGTGCGCTTATTGGACACGGAAGGGAACCTGCTGCTTGAAGACGAAGTTTTCCTCCGCGAGGATGCAGACTCGTATACGTTTTTTGTCTTCTCGGATGGCAGCCAGCCAGTTATACACGCCGTGCAAGACGATCTTGATATCCCGGGGCCGACGACGGTGCGCGTGAGGTTTGTGCATGCGCACCCTGATCTGCCGCAGGTCGTCGTGACGCGCGAGCTCGATTACGTGCCGGAGGGGCCGGATGATGACACCGACCAGGAGCTTTCCTTTGGCGACATATCGCCGCAGTTTGAGTTACCGGGTGGTCTGCTCCAGTTCGAAATCTTCAATCGCGAAACATTTGACACAATTGCTACCTTTGAGCCGGTTGATCTCATCGGTGGTGAAATCTATGAGTTCCTGATCGTCCCGGCTGGGGATGGTACACCCGACCTGATCATCATCACGCGTCGTGCTGGGACTTGACGTTGAAGCGTGTTGCCTGCTATACTGCCCCCTACTTTGACGGGGCGTGGCGCAGCCCGGCAGCGCGCTTGCATGGGGTGCAAGAGGTCCCGGGTTCAAATCCCGGCGCCCCGACAAATGAGTTTTTTTCCAAGAGCCTAACTGACTACCAAGCTATGGTGATGCGGTTAGGCTTTTTTGGTTATTCTAGCGCTGAGGCTTAACACTGAGGTGAAACAAATGCATAGCCGTCGCAGTCTTGGTCGTCGGATGGGTGTCTATTTGCTGGTCGGTATCTTCCTAATCAGTGCAAGCGTTGAGGCAGGACTTGTATCGGCTCTAGGGCAGGGATCTGAATCTATGCTTGCTCAGTTGCAGGGCAGTACACGCACCCCTACACCGAATGAAGATCAGTCTGAACAGACTGATACGGCGCCGCGTTTCACCGCCGCGTATGACGATCCCGATGTGATGGCCATGTTGACCGAACTGAATTCCTGGCGGATCGAGATGGGGTTGTGGCCCTTGCACCCCAACGAAACGCTGACTGAATTGGCAGTGCAGCAGGCAGAATACGTCTTGTCGTTGCCGAGTATCCCCTTTGGAGGGGAGATTCACATCGGGGCCAGCGGTGAGTACCCGGGCCAGCGCGCTGTGGCGGAACCCTATTTATGGCCGACCTACGGCCGACAGGACCGCGTCGCGATTGGGGAAATCGCCTACATTGGCGCCAATGAACAGGTCGCCATCGGCTACTGGCGTGGCTCATCAATACACAACAGCACCATTAGCAGCACAGGGTACCGCGAGGTAGGCATTGCGGCATTGCCCCACCCCTATGGGCACATTTACATTGTGGTGTTTGGTTCGCGGCCAGATGTGTTGCCGGTCCTGGTTGAGCCGCTTGAGGGGCAGATGTATCTCTCAACGGAACGCTACCGATATTCTGATAACCACGAAGTTATGCACGATGTTGTAGAATACCAGATCCTGCCTGCGGCCGAGGCTGAGCCGGACGCTGATGCCTGGGAGCCCTGGTCCGTGCGTGTGGATGACGTACCAACGTTCACGGAAGAATTCTATGTTGCCCTGACGGATGGTGAGCGGGTGGTCGTCACAACGGTGGATCCATCCGTGGATGTTGCCTGGCTTCCGGAGAATCTTGATCTGGCAAGTGCTGAAGAAGGCAGTGATGCAGAAGCAACAGCGACGGCGGCAGCCCAGATTACTGTGACACCTTCCGTAACGCCCACGCGGGATCCGGACCTGCCGACAGCGTTGCCTACTTTGACGCCATTGCCATCAGCAACGCCGTCGCCTACAGCGACATCCACGCCACCGCCAACTGCAACGCCGTCGTCAACGCCAACGATATCACCGACACCTCAGGTTGATGCATTGCTGATCATCTACAACAGCCGCAGTCTGGCTATTGTGAACCGGACATCAGCCAATATTGATTTGACTCCATATCGTCTGGTGGCCGGAGATCAGCAACTTCCGCTGACAGACTGGGACACTGAATTCGCAACTGCCCCGATGAGCGATCTCCCCGCCGGGGATTGTGTCCAGGTTTGGTCCTGGAGGGAGCCAGGAGTTCTATCCCAACCGGACGAATGCCGGTACCGGCGTTCGGTGATATTCATCAATCCTGATCAACGCTTCTGGGCTGCTGGCGATTTTGAGGTGTATCGCAACCAGGAATTGATCACTGTCTGCTCTGCTGAGGCGGGTAGGTGCGAGGTGATAGCCGACTAGTGTGGGCGAAGTCGGGATAGGCTACCGCAGAACACGCCTGGCCCCTGGTTCGATAAGACTCGGATAATAGACGGCCCCGTGGCGCGCGTTATTCAGTTCATTCCAGTATAATGCCTGTGGGTTAAGACTGATGACTTCCGAAGAGCGGGGGATATGTCGCCAGAGACGCCTTTTGCTACGACTCTCAACTATGATGACGATCCACGCTGGTTTCGACGGGCACATGTCATCGAGTTTCCGCGAGGTGTTATCGGCGAATTCCGCACGCTGATAAGCATTGTGCGAGCCGCATTTCAGCACGAGACACTTGTGCTGGATAGTTCTTCTGGGCGTTTTCATCCCGACGTGCTGGCCGCGGCACTAATTGGTTTTCTGCCCCGGCGGGTCCGTCCGACAATAGTGTTGACTGGGTGTATGTGGGCCCGTGATCAAGGCTTCTCCAGGCTTCTCCAGACGTTCACAATGAATCTCGCCGATCGTGGGATAACTGCCTATGCGGTCCAGTCATCTGAGGAGTTGACGGTCTTCCCCGAAACCTGGGGCGTGTCCCCCGACAAAGTTCATTTCTCACCCTATTTCTACTCCCTTACCGAAGACGACATCCACCGGTTGGAATCCACCCCCGGTGATGTCCCGTTTCTGGGGCGCTATGTTTTTGCTGGCGGAAACTCGCATCGCGACTATGAGCCACTACTGGCGGCAGCTCAGCATTTTCCCGATGTTCAGTTCGTCATCGCGACATCGCGCTTGCAACGCAGACAGGATTTGCCACCGAATGTGATGGCTGGCCCGCTGCCGCATGAGGATTTCGTTCGTCTGATGAAGGGCGCAGCAGCGGTATATACGCCCATTGCAGGGGGCTTGACACGTGCCGCCGGACAACAGACGTATCTCAACGCCATGCGCCTGGGGGTGCCGACGATTGTGAGTGACGGATTTGCCGTACGGGATCATATTGAGCATGGCCAGACCGGGCTGATCATCGATGGGTCAGTGGAGAGTATTGTCATGACCCTGCAGTGGCTATTCAATCCAGCCAACTGCAGTGAGGTCGAGGCCATGGTCCAGCGTGCCCAGGAGGTCGTGATGGCACGCTTCACTTTTGAGAGGTTTGTGACCCAGACACTGGCGATTGTTGATGCAGCGATTGAGGGGCGTCAGCGCGTAAGCTTCCGCTAAACACTCGCAGTGCACCGCTTATCCTCTACTCACCGGATTATCCGCTAAAGTTCATGTGGGAGCCATAAAATACGCCACATTCGCGTTGTATTGATCAGAAACATGAAGGCAACCACAGTATGTCATTGGATCGCATGCCTGTATACGCTGTGCTCGGCGCGACAGGCGGGATTGGTTCTCTGCTGGCACGGCGTCTAGCTGAACAAGGTGCACATCTTGCCCTCGCAGCCCGTGGTGAAGATCGCTTACGGGTGTTAGGCGAAGAATTGGGTGCATTCACAATGCAAGTGGATGCAACGCAAATCGAGAGCGTAGATGCCTATATCCAGAATGTAGTTGAGACATATGGCCAGGTTGACGGGATTGTCAACTGTGTGGGATCGATTCTGTTGAAACCAGCCCACCTGACGAGCGAGGAAGAGTGGCGATCCACTATTGCACAGAACCTGGATTCGGCTTTTGCTGTGGTACGGGCGGCTGGGCGTTCCATGCGCCGCAATGGTGGCGTGGTGGTCCTGCTGGCCTCGGCGGTTGCCCGTGTCGGGTTGTCAAACCATGAGTCGGTGGCGGCTGCGAAGTCTGGGGTAATCGGGCTGGCGCGCTCAGCGGCTGCGACCTATGCATCCAAGGGAATCCGCTTCAATGTGGTATCTCCAGGGCTTGTTCAAACCCCGATGTCCGAACGGATCACATCCAACGAAGCCAGCCGGAAACTCTCTGAATCACTTCACGCGCTGGGGCGGCTCGGCGAACCGGATGATATCGTATCAATGATCTTGTGGCTGTTGGACCTCAAAAACGACTGGGTTACCGGTCAGGTTTTCGGTGTGGATGGTGGTTTAGGAACCATTCGCGCATATGTAAGATAAGGAACATCAAGAGGGGGCAGGATATCCGATGACAACCAACCAGGACCACGTCGTAGTTGTTGGCGGCGGCTTTGGTGGGTTACACCTCGCCAAATCGCTCAAGCGGGTGCCAGTGCGAGTAACGCTGATCGACAAGCGTAATTTCCATCTGTTCCAGCCGCTGCTCTATCAGGTTGCGACAGGCGCGTTATCGCCAGGAGATATTGCATCCCCTATACGGGCGATCTTGAGCCGCCAGGCGAATGTGAAGGTCCTGCTTGGTGAGGTCACCGCCATTGATGTTGCGAACCAGCGGGTCCTGCTGAAAGATACAAATGGTGGCGATTCAGTTGCCTATGATACGCTTGTTTTGGCGACGGGTTTAACCCATTTCTACTTTGGCAACGATCAATGGGCGGATATTGCGCCCGGCTTGAAAACTGTTGAAGATGCCCTGTCGATCCGTGCGCGTATACTCTATGCGTTTGAGGCTGCTGAACGTGAGACGGACCCAGCTATGATTCAGGAATGGCTGACGTTTGTGGTGGTTGGGGGTGGACCCACCGGCGTCGAGATGGCTGGTGCGATTGGTGAAATTGCGAACTACACACTGCGTCACAATTTCCGGGCGATTAACCCGGCAACCGCCACAATCTATCTCGTCGAGGGGACGGGCCGTGTCTTGCCGCCTTATCGACCGCGCCTATCTGCGAGGGCGAAACGGGATCTGGAGAAGCTTGGCGTTACCGTCCGAGTCAATACACTAGTGACCGATGTTCGGCCTGACCGCGTGACATTGACCTCCGGTGATAAAAGTGACATCATCTCCACTCGCACAGTTGTCTGGGCCGCGGGATTGCAAGGGACACCTCTGGGACGCCAGATAGCAGAAGCTACGGGGGCCGAGGTCGATCGTATTGGCCGGGTCATCGTCGCACCAGATTGCAGCGTGCCCGGCTATCCCAACCTATTTGTGATTGGCGATCTGGCGCACTTCAACCACGGCCGTGAGCAACCATTGCCCGGTGTTGCCCAGGTTGCGACCCAACAAGCTACCTATGTCGCCAAGCTCCTGCAACACCGCCTTAAAGGTAGTGAGCTAGACCGTTCGTTCCGCTACCGTGATCTGGGCAGTATGGCAACCATCGGCCGCGCTGCCGCCGTTGCTGACCTTGGCTGGATACGTCTCACCGGTTATCTTGGCTGGCTGATTTGGCTATTTGTCCATTTGATGAAACTGGTCGAATTCAGGAACCGTATCTCGGTATTTATCCAATGGGCCTACAACTACATTACGCGCAATCGCTCTGCCCGGCTTATTACGCGTGAGCCAACGCTGGTTCAGGAACCGGAACTGGCCATGTTGACAGAACTCGAGGAAGTATGACGGCTGGATCTGCAACCACGTGTATTGTCGTAGGTGCCGGTCTATCGGGTTTGCTGGCTGCCACACGGCTTCAGGAAGAAGGTTGGCAAGTCACCGTTGTTGACAAGGCCCGTGGGGTGGGTGGCCGTATGGCCACACGCCGCTTTGAGGGTGGCGTTTTTGATCACGGTGCGCAGTTCTTTACCGTGCGTGACGCGCGCTTCGCTGAACTCGTCGAGATGTGGCAACAGGCGGGTGTGGTTGAAGAATGGTCGCGTGGTTTCGCGATGCCAAACCGGACCCGGACGTTCGATGGGCATCCCCGCTATCGTGGTATCCCGGGTATGACAGGTATGCCCAAGCACCTGGCAAGCGGATTGGACCTACGCTTGCAGACTCGGGTTGCCTCGGTTCATCCTACGGATGATGCCTGGGTAGTCAGTATCGAAGATGGATCTGAGTTACAGGCACACGCGCTGATCATGACGGCGCCAGTCCCACAGGCATTGGCTATGCTGGCTGCTGGTGCAGTTGACCTGCCGGAGACCATACGCCAGGCTCTCGACCGTATTGACTATGATCCCTGTTTCGCTGTGATGGCGCTATTGGAAGGCCCGAGTGCGATACCGGTGCCGGGGGCGATACAGATGAACTCTGAACCAATTGCCTGGATTGCAGACAATGCGCACAAGGGGGTTTCGGCAACTCCTGGGGCCGTGACGATCCACGCTGGGCCCGAGTTCAGTCGCGCCCATATTG
>JAADYW010000294.1 GCA_010092845.1 Chloroflexota bacterium | reverse complement strand
CCCGAACCGCGACGAGCTGGAAGAAGCAGCTCCTTTGGGCCAGCGATTGTCCGTTATCGCCCAGACGATGGACCTGCGCCAGATGCGCGGTGAGGAGCCCACCGATATCGTCATCAGCCCGGATGGCAGCCGCCTGTATGTCCCGGCCCGCAACACTGATACCCTGTACGTTATCGACGCTGGCACTCGCCAGGTGACCGACGTCGTGAATCTATGGGACGAGGCGCAGCACCCTTTTGGGCCGACACCAAGCCGCGTCGCCATCTCATCCGATGGGCGTTATGTAGCGCTGGCCAATCAGGTGGACTACAGCTTCACCATTCTCGATACAACCACGCTGGAACCGGTCGGCACGGCGCGCCCCGGTGGCAGCGACATGGCGGTGGATGTCGCTATCAGCGGCCAGACGGCGTTTGGCCTGTCGGGCAGTGGCGTGCTGAGCCTGATCGACCTGCCCACGGCGACGGTTACGCAGACGGTCAACCTGGGGCGCGAAGTCATGGCCATGGCCGCTGCGCCGGATGGCAGCGCCATCTATGTCTCCCTATCCAGACGGGGCATCCTTGTGCTCGATCCTGCGACGGGACAGATTGTACGTACCATCGACACGTCCGACAAGGGCGGCGGGTCAGGTGATCTCATCATCAGCCCGGATGGCGCCCGCATCTATGCCTCGGCGCCTAATGAGGACATGATCATCGCGGTGGATCTGACGACCTATCAGGTGATCAGCACCTACGAGGCGCTGCTGCCGGAAGGGTTGGCGCTCAATGGCGATGGTAGCCGTCTGTTTGTGGGTACCTTTGGCGTCACCGGCGAGGCACGCTATAACCTGTGGGTTCTCGACACCCAGAGCGGCGCGCTGGTACAGGGTATCAATTTCACCCACCCGGCCCCCTATGGCCGCCTGGTGTCCGACATCGCGGGCATTGCCACGGCACCCGATGGCAGCACACTGTATCTGGCGACCGTTGATGGCGATGGGGTGGTGGTCTTCAATACCGACACCCTCGATGCCGAGGGCATCATTCTCATCAACCCGCTGGCCGAGGCCCTACCGACGCGGGCCGTCATCTCGCCCGACGGCGCGGCGCTTTATGTGTCCAGCCGGGTCAAACGCCCGGCAACAGTGGCCGTCATCGACACAGCGACGCAGACGGTGGTCGATGAGATTGTGGCCGACTCCGAACGCGAATGTGACAGCGCGAGTTATGGGCTGGGAATCTCACCCGATGGCCAGGTGCTGTATATCCTGGCCTCGGATGCCATGTGCATCTTCCCGGTCGATACGGCCACGCAGACCGTCGGCACGCCCCTCCATATCGACGAGCGTGGGACGCTGATTCACATGGCCGTTCATCCCGATGGTGACCGCGCCTATGTACTCAGCATCTCGGGCACGGTCTATGTGGTAGGGCTGCCGGACCTGACGCTGGAGACAACCATCCCGCTGGGATTGGAGGATACTTACACCATCAAGCTGACACCGGACGGCACGCGGGCCTATGTCACAGACTCCCTGGGCTATGCGGTGCTGGATCTGAACACCAACACCGTTCTGAACGTCCAACAAGGCGGCGAGCGTGTGTCCTTCCAGTGGGTGTCAGGGCGTGCGGTGGGGCTGCACCCAATGGAGCCGATCGTCTACATTGGTGATTTCTGGGGTTTCGATGTCCAGCGCACCGACACCGACGCGGTTCTCTATCGGTTGGACCTAACCCAGCGCGGCTGGTCACCAGGGCGTACGCTGACCCGCGACATGGCCTTCACGCCGGATGGCCGTCTGGGCTACCTGGCGCTGTGGGATGAGAAAGGCGTGCTCGTATTCGATCCACAGTCGCGGCAGGTCAAGGCCCGAATCGATACCGGGCGGCTGCCCTATAATGGCTGCTCGCCGGCCTGGCTGGTGCCAGCACCCGATGGCCAGACTATGTATGCGGTCAACGAGGAATGCGACAGCGTAACCGTTATCGACACCACCTCTCAGCAGATCACAGCCATGATAAGCCTGAATGGGGCCGAGACGCGCCGCTATGAGATTGTGCCGGTGCCGTGTATGATCAACGCGCCGAACGTAGTGAATTTGCGTGCCGGACCAGGCACCACCTTCGAGGTAGTGCGTCAACTCGATCCCAGCGAGCAGGTCGAGGCTGACGGGCAGACAACCGGCACCGATGGCTTTATCTGGTGGCGACTGACCGAGGGCGCCTGGGTGCGCTCGGATGTTGTCGAGGCGGGCCTCGGCTGTGATGCCATGCCGACTGTTACGCCCTAATGCTTGAAGGTACCACCACAGTACCCTGGGCCGCTCACCGCAGCGGCTCAGGGTGCAGTGCTGTCAGGCTTGTTTTCGGCCACGGATACTAAGCTGGCCAGAAGGTAATGGCCATCGCTTCAAATATTTGCTGATAATCCTCGAAATCAGGGGCCTGAGCGCTAAAAGTTAGGTAATAGATCTGGTCTTCATGCTGGACAAGATAAACGAATTGCCGGTTAAGAATCTGGCTGCCGGGCGGCGACGTTGTGACCTCCCACCGGATGGCATCGCCTATCGACAGGGCAACACGGCGCTGGTTACGGGGCTGCAAGCTGGCGTCAAGTGAGGCCTGGCGGGCGCTCTGGACGGCATCTTCGAAGGTAGAATCGGCGGGCAAGGGTTCGGCGGTTACATACGTCCATGCTGTGCCATCTTTCTTCATCAAGATCAGCTTGTAGAGGTCATCGGTTGTCAGCCGCATAAGGTCTTCAAACACATTGGCAACGGTGGGATCGGTTTCTCGTAAGGTGCTTAGCTGGCTACTGGCAACAGTGAAATCAAACGGAACTTTCGCCCAACTGTCGGCGGGCGCGCCGATGCGAACCCCTTTACCAACGTAGGAGACCCAACCATCGGTGCTAACCGGGGTGAGGTCAGAGCGCTGGAGACCGCTTTGACTGTCGGTGTTCACCAAAGTGCAGGCCAACATCGCTGCGCCCAGCAGAAAGAATGGTATCCATTGTGGCCATCGCTTCGACAACGTGTACTTCCTATTTCAGTAGGACCCAGCTTGCCGCATCGCACGGGCCTGAAACTCTGATCGTTTAATCAATTCTGCTCCGGAGTCTGCGAGTACTCCTCGACCGGGATGAAGGTAATGCTATCGACAACTTCCTGTAGATGTGGCCGTACCTCGGTGATCATATCCGCTGGCTCGACGCCCATGTAGAATATGTAGTTTTCCCCTTCATGCCGTAGCCCCGCAAACCAACCCGCAACATCCCAAGCGCAATCGTGTTCTGGTGAATCAACCGCGGCGAAAATGCCGCCAGTTGCTTCTTGGCCGCCGATCGTATACGTGCGCCGTCCGGCAGGGCCGATATTGCAGCCTTCGAACAACAGGCTGCGCAGATACCAGATGGCATCTGCCCAGAGGTCAAGATCGGTCGCTGTTGGCGAGAGAAAGTTCGGAAACCGCCATACCACCCAGATATACCCGGTAGTGTTACCAGGTAGTGGGCCTTCGAACACTGATAGGAGAACATCACCGGCAACAAAGGTGCTACTGATCGGAATTTTGACGTGGACCTCTTCCCAGCCTTCGGGGACTTGAATCGTAATGAGGGGTGGCTCCGCGGGCCGTATATCCATCGCATCCAGCACAGGTGTAGGCACCTCGTCAGGGACCTCGGTTTGAGCGGCCGAGGTTGCAATGGGTGAAGGCAGCGGTGTATCGGCGGTTGGTGCCGGCAGGGTATCCGTCGGTGAGGATGATATCGTTGTCGCCTGGGTGGATGGTGACGGCTCAAGGGTTGCTGGTTCGGGAGAAGGAGCATCAGGCGATTCTGTGCGGGCTATGGTTGGTGTCGCAGTCGGCTGCGTTGGGATCCCCCGGCCAGATCCCGCTGCCGGGGTTGGAGTGAGAAATACCCGTAGGCGTCCGGCGTCACCGAGAATCTCCACATCTGTCTCTAGCACCCAGCCCAAAGCCGTTTCGATGCGTAGCCCGTAGTATATTAAGCCATCTGGACCTGCCGCTGTCTTGGCGAGCGCAGTGTATTCTTCACCCTGTGGCAACCGGCGGATCTGTTCGCCTTCGCTGCTAGGCCAGTCCACCGCCACAACATCAGCACTGGTGATACGCGCCCGGATTTCGGTCGATTCCGTTGCCACCGAATCGTTGGCATTGGGTGGCGCATCAGCTGAAGGGACATCACCCGATGTAACTGCTGTGGGCGCCTGGCTGGTGGGCAAAGCGACTACCTCCAATTGCTCAGCATCCCCTTGTAGCGACACCTGTGAGGCCGCTACCCAGCCCATCATTTCACCAACACGTACCATATAAAATACCGTGTTGAGTTCATCTGGCTCTGACCTGCCAAAAACGGGGAGTCGATCCCCTTCCACCAGCGTATAGATCACCTCGGTATTGCGATCCGGCAGGCCGAAGACGGATGCCCGGCTAACGGTGACCTCGATCTGGACACCCGTTGACTGCTCACCTGTCTGCGGCGAATCATCTGCATCATTGGTGTTGTCTTCCTTGCTGGTACATGCTCCGACGAACATTGCCACAATCACACCAAGCAAGATCATATAGCGGGGGAGCTGGTTGAATGTGCTATTCCCATTCAATTGTGGCTGGCGGTTTGGTGCTGATGTCATAAACAACCCTGTTAACACCATCAACTTCGTTGACAATCCGATTACTAACCTCTGCGAGCAGCTCATACGGCAACCGAGCCCAGTCTGCCGTCATAAAATCTTCCGTCGTGACAGCCCGCAATACGATCGTTTCTGCGTACGTGCGCTGATCCCCCATGACACCGACGCTCTTCACGGGCAGCAATGCTGCATAGGCCTGGGAGACCTCGCGCATAAGCCCGGCGGCTTGCAGTGCTTCACGGTAAATCTTGTCGGCGGCGCGTAGTGTCTCAAGCCGTTGAAAATTGACCTCCCCCAGGCACCGAATGGCGAGGCCAGGTCCTGGGAAGGGCTGCCGCCAGACAATTTCTTCGGGCAAACCTAATTCCAATCCCAGGCGGCGCACCTCGTCTTTAAAAAGGTAGCGTAAAGGCTCGATCAGTTCAAGCGACATATCCTCCGGTAAGCCACCGACATTGTGATGAGTCTTGATAACCTGCGCATTGGGGCGGTCCTTAGCTGCAGACTCAATCACATCGGGATAGATTGTGCCCTGGCCCAGAAAGGCCACATTCTGTATTCTGGCCGCTTCTTCCTCAAAAACCTTGATAAACAGCCGGCCAATTATCTTGCGCTTCTTCTCAGGATCCGTCACCCCCTGAAGTGCCTCCAGGAAACGTTCGGTTGCATCAACGGCCACAAGGTTGATGCCGACCGTAGTCCGGGCGGTTTCGGCTACCGTCGTTGGTTCATGGGCGCGCAATAGACCGGTGTTGACGAAAATGCTCACCAGACGGTCTCCAATCGCGCGGTGGATGAGGGTGGCCGCGACCAACGAATCGACGCCACCGCTAAGCCCCATGATGACTCGGCCGTCCTGTACCCGCTCTCGGATGTTGGTGATGGCCTGTTCGGCGAAATTGGCTGGCGTCCATGAAGTGTCGCAGGCGCAGATGTCAACTGTGAAGCGTTGCAGAATATCATGCCCGTGCGCAGTGTGTACGACTTCAGGGTGGAATTGGACACCATACCAGCGCCGTGCGGGATCGCCAATAGCGGCATAGGGCGAGTTCTGGCTAGCCCCCAGCGAGATGAAGCCAGCAGGCGGCTGATCGATGCGGTCGCCATGACTCATCCATACGTCCAGGCTGCTTGGCAAGCCACTGAAGAGCGGATCCGTGTTTTCGGCACCGCGCGTTAGAACCGCATGTCCATACTCGCGTTCGGCGGCCCGGTTCACCTGACCTCCCAGGACCCTAGTGATGAGTTGCATCCCGTAGCAGATGCCCAGCACGGGCAGCTTGCTCTCGATTACCCAGGTGGGAAGCGAGGGGGCATCCTCGCCATAGACACTGTGCGGCCCACCTGAGAGAATGATGCCGTTAGGTTCCAGAGCCAGTGCTGTTTCGGCCGGGACATTCCAGGGATAGAGCTCCGCATAGACGCCGTGCTCGCGCACACGGCGGGCAATGAGCTGGGTGTATTGTGAACCATAGTCGAGGACCAGAACTCCGCCTGTACGGGCGTCGTGTGCCATATTCATGTTCATAGTTGTGGTCCATCCCCCTCCCTCAGCGCCCAGAGAATGCCGTATCTGCTTTGGTCCAAAGTGACTATCCTAGCCATCTTCGAGGATGATCTGCCCATCGTCCATCGAAATGACCTTTACCAGGGTCTCGATAGGCACGTTATATTTGGACAACATGGTGCGGCCTTCTTCGAAGATTTTCTCGACAATACATGCGATCCCAACGAGCTCGCACTCGGCACTGCGCACAATTCGCACCAAGCTGCGTAAGGTCTTGCCGCTGGCCAGGAAATCATCGATTATCAGCACCCGTTCACCGGCAGGCAAAAACTCGGCGGAGACGATCAAATTCACCTCCATCCCTTTTGTGTGGCTGGGCGCAGTTTCGAGGAAGACGGGCCCAAAGATCGTCACTGGTTTGATCTTTCGGGCATAAACGACAGGAATACGCATCGCGTGCCCAGCGGCCATCGCCGGCGCAATGCCTGATACCTCGGCGGTCAAGATGCGCGTTACATTCTTGTCGGCGAAGCGCTGGGCGATTTCCTCACCACAGGCCATCATAAGGGGGATGTCAAGTTGGTGATTCAGGATGCTGTCGATTTTGAGAATGCCATTGCCAAGGTTCTTGCCCTCGGCCTGGATCCGTTCTTTGAGGAGTTGAACTGCGGATGACATTACGATTGCCCCAGGTTAGTTGTCAGATCAGATATATATTTGGCGACAACGGTGCGTTGATGTCATGGCTATCAGGCCATTATAGCGTAGCTAGCGGTGTTGGTCAGCCCTCAAGTATTGTCCAAACGTTATCCAGATTAGAGCAGTGTTATGGCTTCGTGATTGGTTCCTTCAGGTGCTAGGTGTTCATTCCTTTGAATCCTGGCAAACCTATACCAGGAGGCGATTTTGAAAGCCAGGGATAAGGTTGACGGGAATATTAGAGTTGATCAGAAATAATGTCCTGAATTATTGGTGTTTTTTGAATCATGATATATCATTAACAATCGGATACAACTGGTATCCTCGAATGCAGCAGTGCTGCCGATGAGGTACACATTTAGTTGGTCTATGAACGTCTAGGAGGAGGTGATGGTTCCAAGGTTCTAGATACCTTAAGCTACGCTTGTAATTTGTCCGAATGACGTTCAATCATAAATATCGAAGTTCAAGATATGGAGAGAGTCTAAAAATGAAGAAGCGTTTGGTTCTGCTACTCGTGCTGACTCTGGTTGTTGCTGGCTTCACTACAGTGAATACTACCAGCGCACCCCAGCCCGTAGAAGCCCAGGATGCGCCGGTATTGCTGATCTGGGCAGACGAAACCCGTGCCGAGATCATTGAAGGTCTGGCTGATGAGTTCCTCGCTGAGTATGGTGTACAGCTTGAGGTTCAGCAGATCGGCTTTGGCGACATCCGTGACCAGTTTATTGTTGCCGGCCCGGCTGGCGAAGGCCCCGATATCTTCATCGGTGCGCATGACTGGACCGGTGAGTTGGCCGCCAGTGGTCTGTTGGCCCCGGTAGACCTCGGCGATCTTGAGGAAAACTTTGTGCCGGCCTCACTGGGTGGTTTCACCTATGACGGTGCGCTGTATGGTATGCCGTATGCGGTCGAGAACGTTGCGTTCTTCCGTAATGTTGATCTGGTTCCCGAGGCCCCCGCGACCTGGGACGAGGTTCGCTCGATTTCTGAAGAGCTCGTTGAGAGCGGTGAGGTTGAGTACGGGTACGTCATTCAGGAAAACGATCCCTTCCACGCTTTCGGTATCCAGACTGCCTTTGGTGGCTATGTCTTCGCCTTTGAAGAGGGCGTTGGCTATGATCCCTCCGACATCGGTATTGGCAGTGAAGGCACTGTCGCCGCATTTGAGTGGCTGGATGCGATGGTTGAAGATGGTCTGACCCCCGACGGCCTGGACTACGACTCAATGCACGCGCTGTTTGAGAGCGGTGATGCGGCCATGATGATCAGCGGTCCGTGGGCTGTCTCCCGTATCGAGGAGTCCGGTGTGAACTACGCGATCAGCGTGCTGCCGGCTGGCCCCGAAGGCCCCGCGCAGCCGTTCCTGGGTGTTCAGGGCTTCTTCATCAGCGCCTTCGCCAGCGACCCGCTCCTGGCACAGATCTTCCTGACCGAATTTGTGGCTACTGACGAAGTCATGCAGACGATCTACGAAGCCAATGACCGTCCGCCTGCGTGGCTGCCGGTGCTGGAAACCATCGAGGACGAGAACCTGTTGGCTTTCGGTGAAGCTGGCCAGAATGGTCTAGCGATGCCGAACATCCCGCAGATGTCCGCAGTATGGGAGTCCTGGGGTAACGCCATGCAATTGGTGATCCAGCAGCAGGAAGAGCCTGAGGCTGCGTTCACCAATGCTGCTGACCAGATCGAAGCAGCCATTGCGGAATCTGAGTAGTCTGGCTCTCTAGTTTGACGTTCTAAAAAGCTTGGATTTACACCAGGGGGAGGGTTGTCAAACCCTCCCCCTGGCAATATTTTAAACACCGGGGACAGAGGGCCCTTATTCGAAATCAGCGCTTTCCGGGATTTGCGAATCAACTATCAGGAAACGCGCGCGTCAGTGCGTCAGGAGGTTTGTTGCAATGGCTGCACAGGGTTTGCCGCCGTCCGAGAAGGAGCCTCGTCTATATGGGTCGCTCACTGCCATCATCATCCGGCTAATTAGTTTGGCGGCACTAGATGCTTTTGCCTTATGGTTCTTATACGAGTTAGTTAGCGATGAAGTCTGGTTCCTTGCGATTACCATCGTTGTGGTAACGCTGGCGATCAATGTTGTCTTCCTAAACGATAGGCTCTATCCTTTTCGGTGGTTTTCACCAGGGTTAGCCTTGATGATCTTGATGGTCGCCTATCCAACGTTGTTTACGATCTATACTGCTTTTACCAATTATAGTACCGGTAATCTGCTGACTGAAAATAGAGCGATCGAGCGGATTGAGGAGAAGCCTGAATACCGCTATCTCCCGGAAGGGCAGCAAGCGTACCACTGGCTACGCTCATCCTATCGTAACCCCGAAGGCGACTACCTCTTGTGGTTAGTTGGCTATCAAGATGGACGAGTGTTGGTTGCGCGAGAAGGTGAAGAGCTGCGCTCTCCCACGCCGGAGGAAAGTGGACTCGAAGGCGTAACATTCAACCCTGCCGGTGATATCCCGCTGGAGCTAGCCGGGCACGAATACCTCGCCCCATCTGAGGCGGCTACCGAATTGGCGGACACGAAATATCTCATGTTTGGTGAGCCGATTGGTGTGGTTCAGGTCGCAGCGATTGACGACGAAACCCAGGCCGAAGGGTATGTCTACGATCCCGCTCAAGCCCTGTTGGCTGATTATAGTCGGCGCGGGCAGCGGTCACCAGCTATCCTCTACCGTGACATCGAGGATCAGAGCTATGCCCTCTGGATTGCAGATGAAGAGCCGATGTTGGCACCAGAAGGCGTACCTCTCAGCGCCGCTGACTTACAGGCCGGATTTGACTGCTGTCAACTGCCCCGGCTACCCACTGTCGAGGCGGCAGCGGTTACGGTCACACCACCAGATATGATCGGTGAATATGAGAAACTCTCGATTGGCACTATCACACGGGAAGGCCTGACGCAGGAGTTGCCCCAGATCCGTTTTGGCGAGACTGACGATCCCCTATATGTCAATGCTAATGCCAATGATCAGGCTGGGCGTTTCCGGCAGTTGTATTCCTATGATGAAGAGCGCGGTGTTATGGTCAACCGCGTGACCGAGGACATCTACGAGCCTGTTGAGGGGACATTTACCCTGCAACGTACGCTTCAAGAGGGCGAGGAAACGCCGGTCGAACTCTCTCCTGGCTACTACACGGTTATCGGGTTGGACAATTTTGATCGGCTTATCACTGATGAACGCCTGCGTGATCCTTTTGTGCGCATTTTTCTCTGGACGTTCGCGCATGCCTTCCTGGCGGTGTTCTTGACATTCAGCCTGGGTT
>JAADYW010000293.1 GCA_010092845.1 Chloroflexota bacterium | reverse complement strand
GCCTGGGGCTTCATGCAGGCTTATGAAGACGAATTGGCCGGTGGCGCCGAGGACCTGCCGGAAATCGTTGTCGCCATTCTTGACGACGGGTTCCAGGTTCTGACCTCCATACCTGATCCTCCCTGGCCGGCTCATCCTGATCTGGCCGATCAGTATGTAGGCTCGGCAGATTGGTACGATTACGTCAGTGGGGATGCCGATCCTTCGCCGGGGGCACCACCACTCTCGAACTCAACTGACAACCATGGGACAGCCATGGCGGGTATTGTTGCTGCGGAACCGAACAATAGCGATGATATCACCGGTCTATGTTGGCACTGCAAAATACTCCCGATACGTACATATTCCAGCCAGACATCGGCTGCACCTCCGTTCGGTGATATCGGGCGTTTCCCGGCTGACCCGGCACCGTCCACCGCGTTTGGTATTGTCCAGACTTCCTGGATCGTCGATGCCATAGAGCGTGCCACGGACCGAGGCGCTGACATCATCCTGATGGCGTGGACGCTCTCGACCGGTTCAACGTCGATTGATGACGCGATTTATGATGCTACCACCAATGGACGCGACGGCAAGGGTGTGGTGGTGGTGACGGCGGTCGGCAATGGCGGTCAGAGCTCAGTGGGGTATCCGGCCAGCCACAGCGACACCATCGCCGTTGGCGCCTCGAATGAGTGCGATCGCCTGCGCAAGACCAATGCCACCCGTACTTACGCGCCGACCTGTGACGATGGTGGCGACTGGGGCAGCAACTATGGCACAGGTCTTGATTTGTTGGCGCCCGGCGTCAACATCTACACCCTGGACCGAGCCGGCGGAAGCGGCTATGCATCGGGTGATACTGCTACCATCAGCGGTACCTCAAATTCATCGGCGATCGTGGCCGGCGTGGCGGGGTTGCTGTTGGGCTATAACACCGAACTGACCTACGACCAGGTGTTGGATATCATGCAGGATAGCGGTGTGGACGTCGATGGCTACAAGCGGGTGGATGCCGACGCCGCGTTGACCCGTGCCGAGAACTACAAGCCGGCGACGCTGATCAGCCCCAAAGGCGAGACCTATGCCGGAACGCCGACCTTCAAGTTTGAAGACCAGGCCGACGCCACCTGGTTCCTGGTCAAGGTCATCGACAAGTCTAATGGCTCGACTAAGTACAGCCAGTGGTTTGAAAAAGACGGTAGTTACTGTGTGGCCGACGTCTGCACCTTTGCGCCGACTACCAGCCAGCTCTCCTTGAAGCCCGGGCAATATGAGTGGGGCATTACGTTCTGGAATGAAACCGATGGCTACTTCCCTGAAGGCAAGACCAATCTGGAAGTAATCGTCCCCGACCTTATCTCCCCGGCGCACCAGTCAGTGCTGAACAATGTGACGGCGCCACAAGGCAACCCGGACTACACCTTCGAGGACCTGCGCGGCAACGGTGTCCAGTACTACCAGTTGTGGATAGGAGACAACAAGGGCAAGTTGATCTACACCGATTGGTACAAAGCCCAGGGCTCGATCTGCAACGGCTTTAGTTGTACCGTTAACCCGGCCGATGATCTGGAGAAGGTCGACTTGACGCTGGGCAACAAGAGCTATCGCTGGTGGCTGCGAGTATGGGGACCTGATGGCTATGGCCCCTGGATCTCTGCAGACTTTAGCCTCAATGTCAGCGCGCCGGCTGTGGTCACGCTGATAGCTCCCAATCCGGGACAGCCTGAAATGTCGACGCGATTGGTGCCATTCGATTGGGAACCGGTACCTCAGGCCACCTGGTACTATCTGTGGGTCAATGACCTGAGCACCAGCGATGCTGTGTTCAAGAAATGGTATAAGAGTGACCAGGTTGGATGCTACAATCCGCTGACGAGTAGTTGCTCAACCAACATCACTACATCGCTGGATGATGGCGATTATAAATGGTGGATCCGTCCGTGGGGTCCTGGCGGATATGGGCCTTGGGGTGACGGTTTGGAGTTTGAGGTAGACGTAGACTCGCTGGCCACACCTAGCCCGATTAGCCCAATTGGTGCGGCCGGTGACCGCGGTGATGTGGTGTTCAAGTGGACGCATGACCGGGTTCCGGAAAGCTCGATCTTCCCCACGGAGTATTTCATCTGGAGCAAGGACATCGGCGCCAACAAGACCCTCCTCTATGACTGGCATGATGTCGAGGATCTGGATTGCTCGGAATTCGACGAAATCTGTTCCTTTGTGCCGCCGTTCTATCTGAAGACCGGGAGTTACCAGTGGGCGATCCAAGCGTATCAGCCTGATTTCGGCAAGAGTGCCTGGTTCCCCAATCAGAGCTTCTCGGTTGAGGTGCTGCCCACCCAAGGGCCCAATATCAACAGCGTGCTATGGTCGCCGGAAAACATTCCGAATCCACTACCTGAAGATGAGCTTGATCTGGACATCATTACCTACCAATGGCCCGACAACGATCCGGACTCGAACGCCACGTGGTATCAGTTGTGGATATCAGACAGCCAGGGAGATAAGCTCTTCAGCAAGTGGTACCAGCGCACCGACCCTGACGTCGACTGCAATGGTACGCGGTGCCTGGTGACGCCCGAGCTTTGGTTGGATGCTGGCCAATACAGTTGGTGGGTCCTGGCGTGGAATCCGATCAGCCAGGATTGGAGTGAAGAGTCGATCTTCACGGTCAAGACCACCGTTATCAGCGATCCGGAGATTGTGTACCCCAAGTCAACGCCTGACGTGACCAACCCCAATCCTGCCTTCCAATGGTTCCCGGGTAATGGCCTGACCCGCTATACGTTCTGGCTCAATGACTCGGGTGGCAAGAAGGTGTTCAGTGCTACCTTCACGGCAACCGACGATGAAGATGGACTGATATGCGAATACGACGATGTCTTGTCGCGTATTCTGTGTACGTTGGATGCCGATCTCAACCTGAAGGACGATACCTACAAATGGTGGGTCCAAGGCTTGGGACGTGGTGGTACCACTCCCTGGGTGCCTGGTCCTGGCCAACCGTTCACCGTTAGCAACCCAATCCCGGGTGCTCCGACGCTGGTGGCGCCTGAGGATGGAACGATCCAGACTGGCGAGAACGTCGTGTTCCAGTGGGAGCCGGTGCAAAACGTGGACTGGTACTTGCTGTCCCTGAATGGGGCGGGTAAGTGGTACAATGACACTGGTTCTCTGTGCGATTACCCCAAGAATCCCGAAGAACCCGAAGGTGATAAGGTGTGTCAGGTTACGCGGACGGACATCGCGGGCGGCGACTACGAATGGACTGTCCAGTCGTGGACATCGCTCAATGGCAGCTATGATGGCGGCGTGTCCGATCCTCGGACTTTCACCAGGCTGTCGCGCTAAGCAGAGAACAACTGTGTGAACTGAATATCCCTGGTACCAAGATGGTGCTGGGGATATTTGATTCTCTGCATAACATATTGCGACGACGCGTCCTCAGTTCCGACTGCCCCGCGAAACCTCAGGCCTCCAAATGCCTCGCTTTGCCTTCGATAGTCTGCCCCACTCCAACCAGTTACAACACTGTAACCGTACTGTAACCACGCTGTAACTGCCCTCTGCCATTCTATAAGCGATCTAGCATGTCTACCTGTGGAGGACAAGAATGGCCCTTAGGAAGCTATTGACTACGATATTGCTGCTATCTCTCATGGTGACGGGCATCCCCGGCGCAGTTGCTCAAGGTGACATCCCGTTAGTGTTGAGTGTACCAAGCATCTGGGAGGATACACTGACGCCCGAAGTGT
>JAADYW010000292.1 GCA_010092845.1 Chloroflexota bacterium | reverse complement strand
GCTTATCGAAGCCCACCTATTCTAGCTGTAGGTCAATGTACCGGCTTCTGG
Organism: Chloroflexota bacterium; assembly: GCA_010092845.1. GTDB lineage: Bacteria > Chloroflexota > Anaerolineae > Aggregatilineales > J027 > J027. The sequence goes on along the minus strand of JAADYW010000292.1, from coordinate 2,640 downwards.
CCAGCAATAATCAGGTGCCGGTTGACAAAAGAGGCTTCAGTCGCGCCGAGATGCTGGGGCAGCATCCAGTCCTTCACCGGTGACGGCGCCTGCGTCAACATCACCTCCAGTTGTTGGATGACTTCAGGTGAACATCCCTGGCGCGTTGCCCAGGGATGAAGCTGGTGGCGCTTCACAACTTGCTCAGTGTGAACGATGGCCAGCCCGGCATCCTGGAACATCCCCTCCCACTCGTACTGCGCGAAAGCACGATGATGGCTTGGATCGCGGAGCATTTCGAAGGCATCGGTGTAGCGTGCCGTCTGTTCATCGTTCGAAAGCACGTGATCTTGCACCAGCAGCGTGCCGCCTGGCTTCAAAACGCGCGCACTTTCCTGAACGAAGCGGAAGCAGTCGGGAAAATGGTGGGGGGCGATCCGGCAGGTCACCAGATCGAAAACTGCGCTCACGAATGGCAAATTCTCTGCATCCGCTGCGCTGAAGACCACGTTATGCACCTCTTGTGGTGTGATGTGTTGGCGCGCTGCCGCCAGCATTGTTGGCGTCAGGTCGGATGCTACCACCCGCGCGACATGCGGCGCGAACTTCAGGGCTGTATGCCCACCCCCGGTGGCCACATCCAGCACAAGCCAGTCCGGCTTCGGGGCGGCGATGACGATCAGGCGGTCAAGATCCGCTCCTTTGGCATGCGTCTCGCTGGCTACATAGCCGGCCGCATACTGACTGTACCGCGCTTGAGAAAGTGACTTGGCGTCGCTCGCGTTCTCCATTGGCTATTGCCTCCACTCTTGATGTTTGCTGCAGTAGTTCAGGTCTAGATACGGTGTCAGGGCTTGTCGAAGGCTGGCCGACCTTGATATACTGAATAAATATGATGATCGTTTAGAAAATTGTGCGCAGCAGACCATGACCATCACCGACAGACTTGACCGACCCCTCCGCGACCTGCGGATTTCTGTTACTGACCGGTGCAATTTCCGGTGCCCATATTGTATGCCAGAAGAGATCTTTGGCGAGCGTTTTCAGTTCTTATCTCGTACAGAGATCCTCAGTTTTGAGGAAATCACCCGCTTAGCTCAGATCATGGTGAGGCTGGGCGTCCGCAAGCTGCGTCTAACCGGTGGCGAGCCGCTCTTGCGCCAGGATATTGAGCACCTCGTTGAGATGCTGGCTGCGATTGAGGATGTCCAAGACCTGGCGATGACCACCAATGGCTATCTTCTGCCCCAGAAAGCGGCTGCTCTCAAGTCAGCCGGGCTTCATCGCCTGACGGTGAGCCTTGATTCGCTAGACGATGCCGTATTTCGTCTGATGAACGGTAACCGGTCGGGGGTGGAACGGGTTCTGGCCGGGATCGAGGCGGCGGAGGAAGCCGGCTTCGCGCCGTTGAAGATCAATTGTGTTGTCCAACGGGGTGTCAATGACCATACGCTGGTCGATATGGCGCGCTACTTCAAAGAGCGGGGGCACATCGTCCGTTTCATCGAATACATGGATGTGGGCACCATGAACGGCTGGAAAATGGATGATGTTGTTCCTGCCCGTGAGATCATTGAACGCATCCACAGCCAGCTACCGCTTGAGCCGGCTGAGCAGCACTATCAAGGCGAGGTCGCGAAACGGTATCATTATCGCGATGGTAGCGGTGAAATTGGCTTGATAACCTCAGTGACCCAGCCGTTTTGTGGGGGGTGTACCCGCCTCCGGCTCTCGCCTCAGGGCGAGCTATTCACCTGTCTCTTTGCCAATCAGGGGACTGATTTGCGGGCTCGCCTGCGCGATGGATCCAGTGATAAAGACATTGAGATGTTCCTGCAGGGGCTGTGGGGCCGTCGTGTCGATCGCTATTCCGAAGAGCGTGCTGAGATGACCCACCCCCGCAGCCAGAAGGTAGAGATGTACCATATTGGGGGCTAGCCTGGAGGGCAGGGAACTGTTTCTGCCGGTCATCTGGCAGAAACAGTGCAATCTGAGTCTGGCCTTTGCTCTACTAGCGGTTCATACGCTCCCAACGGGCGACCCATTTCCAGTTGGAGGTATCGCGCTCATTGCGCTGAACGATCTGGGCGGCCTGTTGCCGGGTTCGGTGTTCCACCAAAGTGGCCGCAATTGCCGCAACCTCGCTGGCTTTTGAGGCGGAATCGCGTGCGATCTCAAAGTGTTTCTCAACAAACTCCGTATCGTAGTTGCCGGCCAGAAAGCGCTGGCTATTCATCAAATGCTGGTGGAAAGGGATGTTGGTCTTCAGGCCCATGATGCGATACTCATCCAGTGCGCGCCGCATCCGGATGATCGCCTCGGCACGGGTTTCACCCCAGCAGATTAGCTTGGCGAGCATCGGGTCATAGTGCGGCGTCACTTCGTAACCTTCATAGATGCCGCTGTCCACCCGTACCCCGGGTCCGCTAGGGGCGATATAGGTTGAAATCTTGCCTACCGAGGGCATGAAGCCGAAATAGGGGTCTTCGGCATTGATGCGGCACTCGATAGCGTGCCCGCTGAGCTTGAGATCTTCCTGCTTGACGCTGAGACGCCGCCCGCGGGCAATACGGATTTGCTCGCGCACGAGATCAACCCCCGTGATCATCTCAGTGATGGGGTGCTCCACCTGGATGCGGGTGTTCATCTCCAGGAAATAGT
>JAADYW010000291.1 GCA_010092845.1 Chloroflexota bacterium | reverse complement strand
TTGTATCGTATTGGCACCCAAAGCACGGCGCCTAGGGATCAATCGCCTCGAAATCCGTAAACAGGAAATGATCGTAATAATAGTGGATCCACAAGAAGCACAGAACCGCACTGTAGTAAGCCGAGTCAAAGTGCTGGTTGCTATGGGCATTCGCCGGATCAACTGCCCACGCCAGGAGATAGACAACCGCACCTAGAACAAGCGACGCCACAAGCATCGAGGCAGCGGTCATATACAGACCTGAAGTGCCCTGCCGGCGTGCCATACGGCTGATGAACCTTGATGACGTCTCCAACTCTCCCCGCTGCTCCCGTAGTTTCAGGATATAGAAGGTCAGCACGAGATATTGGAAAGAGTGCCAGGTGTTCATCCCCTGGAACGCTGTATCCAGGTTCGGCAGCGCCGGCACAAAAAACGATACCAGCACGGTCAATGAGATGAAGATCGTCTTCGGCCAGTGAATATAGCCGCCACGGTACTCCTGATATGTTTTGTAGATATATGCAACCAGGGCGATTCCAAACAGCAAGGATAGAAGCGCGAACAACCACGTCTGTTGGAAGAAGCCCGGAATCACCGCCATGAGATCGTTCGTACCAATGTTGAATTCGCCCTGGCTGATCTTGTAGCCAGCCACAGGGGCCATGCTGGTCATAATGACCGCGTAATCAATCAGGCGCGATGGCTTAGAGAGCAGCTTGACGATCTGCTTGTCTTCGTTTACCCCGTCTTGCTGGTTACGCCGGTGGTTATATAACTCCACGATGTAGGTTGCCTGATGCAGAACATGGATCAACGCCCAGAAGAAGAAAATCGCCAGCAATAAGGTCAGATTCAAGAAGGCGAGCGACAGGACAACAATCGGGATGATAACCGCTGAGCGCACCAGCATCGGATAACGTCCAATAAACTGGCGATCGAATGTTGTACGCATGAAAGTGGCGTACATATGGGGACCACCCACCAACAGGGCTACCAAGCCATTGACCAGATTCCGACTGAAATCTGATGTAAGGCCAAGTTGTGTACCGAAGAGATAGAACAGATAGGGTATTGGAACCAATAGCACACTACACGTGATGAATAGTAGATCCCAGCGTCGGTCCCGTAGCCAGAGACCACGCGGCAAAATACGCTCCTGAGCCGTCGTTTGCGTTGCAGATATGCCTACAGCACTAACACTCATTCCACACCCGTCCCTATAACTTAGTCTTTACCATAGAACGCTGAATGGGAGTAATCTACTTGTCTAGGAACTGCACCTGACTTCAGCAGCCCCGAGTATACCAATGACATATAATTTTCGACACTCTATTAATCAAAAACTGAAGTTGCCACAGCATCATTTCAGTTTCGCAGCCTACTAAGTTAGACTTCCCGTGCTTGTAGGAATCGAGACTTACCAAAGCGTATAGGGGTACTAGATCCTAACCGATCTGGCCGACCTAGCGTTGGATTTCGACGACGACACCTTCTTCTGCCCAGTTATAAAGCACATCCGCATTTGTGTTGCTGAGGAGAATGCAGCCATAGGTAACCCGTGTCCCCAGGCTATTGGTCCAGAGTAGCTGGCTGCCACCACGGGTTGGGAACCCGTGAAACCCGTTCATGAAGTCCGAAGTGGGCACCGGACGATAGACGCCCATGAAGTGCGGCATCCACAGGTTCCAGTTAGCTGCATAGGCATTCGTCTCATGTGATTGGATCTGGAAAACCCCCGGCGCCGTGGGGCTGCTATCAATACCCGTACTAACTACCCATTCCCACTTCAGATGTTCATTTTCATAGGCCCACAGACGCTGCTGGCTAATGCTCACAACGATGCGCTTGTGGGGAACAACTGGCAACGGCAACAGATCATCTGGGGAGGGGATGGTCAATGTCTGTCCCACACTTAGATCATCACCCACCGTGGGATTAGCTGCCTGGATCCAGGGATAGGGAATTCCATACTCATAGGCAATACTGGAAAACGTCTCGCCACTCCGTACGGTGTGGGGCCGTGGCTGATGATAGATCCGTATCAACGACTGGGTACGTTTCTCAGCGATCGTCTGTTGGATGTTCACGATGGCTTCATCCAGTTTCAGGTAACGTCCAGTGCCGAGTGTCTGTTCCTGTGCACTCAGATAATCACGCAACAGGCCCGGTTCCAAGCTCAGGACAAGACCGGCCTGGTCCTTCGCATCGGCAACAAGCCAATAACTCCAGGTCTCAGGGGCTATCGTCCAGACCTGCTTCTCATTCTGGATCGGGTCAAAGGCAGTAATCTCCAGCGGGCTGGTCAGCAATTGGGACGCTTCCTGAACCATCGCGCTCGAGTCCACCACAGATGGCGGCACACTGCTCATCACCAGCTCCAGATGCCCGTCTTGTAACACGCCAGCGCCGTCATCAGCCAGCAGTGCCAGCGTGGACTCAAGGTCGAGTACGCGTCCAGGCTGGGCTGGCCGGGGTTGGACCTGACCATTAACCAGTTGTACACCAGCATTAATCGCCGGTTGCTCCAATTGTGGTTGTAGATCAATCAGTTTGGCGCGGGCCGCCGCCAGGTCAACGGATACCACCGGCCTCACTTCGATGGTGCCGAGGAGCGCAGATATAAGGTTAGCCGGCTCGCGACTCTTTTGATAAGCACTGTCGGCGGTGGCTTCAGCATCCAGCGTTATCCCTAACGCCAGCGCATCAACTCGCCAGGTGAGATCCCCATCCGTCAGGATGATCCCAGATTGGTATTCTTTCTCAAGGGCTGCGGCGGCCTCTGCACGTGTCTTGCCACCAAGCTCCACACCAAAGGCGCTGACACCGGGTAGGATTTCATTGCTGCTATAGATGATTCCCAGCCACGCCACGAGGGCCAGACAGGTCATGGTTGTGGTTACCGCCACTGCCGAAAAGCCGAGGACCCACCAGCGCCACCCTGTTCTGGGAGCAGCCTCTGGCTTAGGGCGCCGCGGTCGCTGTTCGGCTACCGTTGGTGGCGCAGGTGCAGGCAGTGAGGCTAACTTGCTGGTTGGCACCGCATGGCGCTGCGTCGATTCTGGTGGTAGCGACACGGCAGGACGTGCTACAGTTGGATTACCCGCTGAGGCAGACGGCTCCTTAACATGGTGAGGTACGGTGTGTTGCCCAGGCGTTGGGTTGTGTTTCTGGGTAACCTCAGAGGGCATGCTTGATCGTTCCTTTCCATCGCAATGCCGGCGTATCTGCCATACAGCGTACCATAGAATTGCTGACGCTTGCTCAACGAAGGGTTTGCGTTTCACCGGCTGGCAATTGTACGCTGGTCATAGGGACGCTCTTTTGAGCAGAATAGTTCCCTGAACTTGATGTTAGGTATTCACCATTCAGCATTAGCACGAGGCACGAATGTCCGAACCACTGATCGGAACACAAATCGACAACTATTACATTGAAGCCCGGCTTGGCAACGAAGAAAACCTGTATATCGGGCGCGACCGGCAGCTTGATCGAACGGTCGTGGTACGGATCATCCCCCACCCGGCGCCGCCGGGGCTCATCAACCGGGCGCGGCAACTCGCCAATTTGCGCCATACGAACATCAATCATCTCTACTATTTCGCGGAGCGAGAGGCATTCTCATTCCTGGTGTTGCAACACATACGCGGCGCAGATCTGGTCACATTGCTGGCCAGGCGCAAAGCCGCATATCCCGCCCAGGAAGCGGGCCAGATTCTGGCGCCATTATCTGAGGCACTGGTCTATGCTCACGGGGTGGGCGTAACACATGGCAGCATTCAATCTAGCAGTGTTATGATTGAGGCTGATACGGGAAGGCCGGTCCTGGTTGATTTCGGTCTAGAGCCAGTTCCGCCCGCGGAGGATGTTTACCAATTCGCCCGATTGGTATACGGCATGCTCACCGGCCGGGCTTCACCGCCCCAGGTCTTTGATCCGGTTGATGCAACCTCCCTCTCGACTCCACTGGCAGCCTTGCTACATCGTGCGCTGGCACCTATTTCCCCTGTATCGCGGAAACCATTTCAAGACATCGCTGAGTTCCAGGCCAGCTTACTGCCTGCATTGGAGGATAGCCACGCTGCCGTCGGCAGTGGCACCATTGTCCGGCACCCCCACGAAGGTGACCACCCCACCCAATACACCCCACCACCCTCGTACGCACATCTCAATGCACCTGAAACGAAGCAACTGCCATGGTTGTGGTTAGCTGGCGGGGGAATCCTGGTGCTGGTCGCTATTGGAGCACTGGTCATGGTCGCCCTCATGATGTTAGGTAATAG
>JAADYW010000290.1 GCA_010092845.1 Chloroflexota bacterium | reverse complement strand
TGGCCTACCAACTCGGCGCGAATGCAGTGGTCGAGAAGCCAATCGATAGGGAAGCCTTTCTGGAGACAGTACAAGCGCTTCAGAAGAGTGAATAGGCAAGGCGAAACGTAACGCCATCTTATTCGTAGCCAGGCTATCAATGTTCTAACTGGCAAAATCACCTTAATGGTACGGAATTACAATACAGGTATACTGGTGAATAGTCAGCACCACAACGTGCTCGAAGGCGGAGACTTAAGTTAATGGTCCACAAAATCCTTGTTGTCGAAGATAACTCCGACAATCGCATTTTGATTACAGATGTCTTGAGTTCACTTGATTACGAAGTCATCATTGCGGTTGACGGCAAAGAGGGTCTTGAGACCGCCATCAACTCTGTTCCAGATCTAATCCTGATGGATCTGTCTCTACCCAAAATGGATGGCTGGACAGCAACTGCCGAGATCAAAGCCAAACCAGAACTCGAGAATATCCCGATCATTGCCCTGACAGCACATGCAATGGTAGGAGATCGAGAGCGAGCGCTGGCAGCAGGATGTGACGATTACATCAGTAAGCCAATTGATTTGCGCGAGTTAGTGAAAAAATTGCAGGACTATTTGGGGTAATCGCAGGCAGGAGCGTATCCGTGGCAGAGCGGTACGCTGACACCTTACTAGATGCCGGGGGCTAATCATGAAAGTACTTGTTGCGGAAGACCAGCCCGAAAGCCAGCAAATCATCTATGATATTCTAGAAACGTCCGGGTACGAAGTCATCCTGGTGGACAACGGCTTAGCAGCAGTCGAGGCCGCATTGGAGCATAAGCCGCACTTGGCCATCCTCGACGTCAATATGCCGGGCAAAGACGGTTTTGAGGTCGTCGCTGAGCTTAAGAAGAACTCAGATACGGCCCAGATTCCTGTGATCATGCTAACCGCCCAGAGCGATATTGAAAGCCGTGTGCATGGCCTGGGGCTTGGGGCCGAAGACTACATCGGCAAACCGTTTAGCCCCAAAGAACTGCTGGCCCGGGTCAACGCCCGCCTCCGCAGCAAAGCTGAAACAGACGAGCTCCGCAAGCAGCGCGAGCAGGTTCGCCGCATCTTCGAGCGGTTTGTCTCCCCGGATGTGGTGCGGGCCCTGATGCAGAATCCCGAAGCTGCTCAACTCGGCGGGGCGTTGCGAGAAGTTACGGTTTTCTTCGCTGATCTGGAGGGCTTCACGACCCTGTCCGAGCAAACAGACCCGAGCACAATGATTAGCATCATCAACGAATACCATGGCCTGGTCGTGGCCTATATCAAGGAGAATGGCGGCACTGTCGACAAATTCACCGGTGATGGTGTCATGGCGATCTTCAATGCCCCGCTAGAGTATGACGACCACGCACTGCGCGCTGTCACCGCCGCCTGCCAAATCAAAGAGGCCATGCCCGCCTTTCATCGCCATCTCCAGCCAGAGTATCGCTTGATGGTCAATTTTGGCATTCACACTGGCGAAGCTGTGGTAGGAAATGTTGGCACAAAAGACGTCATGAACTATACTGCGATTGGTGATGCCGTTAACCTCGCTCAACGCCTTCAGGAACTCAGCGCGCGCGGGGTAATCACAATTAGCAAGAGCACCTTTGACCTTGTTGGGGACTATATCGAGGCCTTTCCCAACGGATTACGCCGTATACGTGGCCGTGAAGAGATGGTACACACCTACCAGGTCAACGGGCTCCTTTACTAAAGAAGCGAAGCGTAGACACTATGTCACAATCTGTTCTCCTCTACACACAAACACAGCCCGGTGAGATGTATACAGATGAAGCAATCACCCTTCGGCATGTCTCTGACCCAGACAGCCTCGAAGCGGCACTCCGGTCAGAAGCGCCCACGGCGATTGTCGTCGACATCACGACCAACACCCAGGACCAAATTGCAGCCATCAAGACCTTGAAAACGCGCCCGGGGCAGAGTAAGGCCTCGATTCTGGCCCTGGTCGAGCCTGAACAACGCCAACTTGCACGCGAAGCAGGTGCCGACGAGCTTCTGACTGCTCCGCTGGACCCCGTTGAGCTAGATGTCCGCTTGAGGACGCTGGTAGCCGCCCGGGGCGCCCGGCTGAGTGACTTGCAGGGTAGTATCGATGTGTTGGCTCACGATCTCTACAATCCTCTGGGCATTATCGGTTTCAGCCGTGACCTGATGACCGAGATCCTGGAAGAAGAAGATGAGGTCGCCGCTGAAGAACTAGAGCCACTGGTAACCAACATCAACATGGCAAGCCGCCGGCTACGCTTCATGATTGACGATTTTCTAGACTATGTACGGATGACGGCCCGTGCGCTCCCCGTAGCCAAGAAGCCCGTTGACTTGCGCCCGGCTATCGCCGCAGCCGCGGATATGGCCACGATGATCGGCGGTGAAAACGGCATTGAGATACACGAGGATTTACCCGAAGAAATGCCCAAACCCATGGGGGATCAGAACCTGTTCCACCGGGTGATGCAGGCGGCACTCGATACGTCCGTAAAATTCTGCCAGCCCAATAGCACCATCAGGATCGAGGTCAAACCCGAGCCCGATGCTGTGCGCGTAACAATCACTGATCCCGGACAACCCGTCGCCAGCCAATTCGATGTTGAAGCCCTCTTCGGCATCAAGGAGACATCCCGGGCGCGGGAAGCCGGCAGCCGCACGTCAGTCTCGATGAGCTTGCCATTCATCAAGCTGGCGATGCAGCATATGGGCGGACGTGTCGAACTGGTCTCAGACACTGAAACCGGGAAGACGTATCTACATCTGTGGCTGCCGCTGGATTCCTGACCGCAGGGGACGCATCCCGTTTAGGACGACCAGCAACATTACACCCACATCGGCAACCATTGCCAGCCACAGTGACGCTATTCCCAATATAGCCAGCACAACAAAGACGAGCTTGGTGCCAACGCTCAGCACAACATTCTGGCTGATGATCTGCCGCGCCTGGCGCGATAGTCGGAACATGGCGGGCAGTTGTTGCAGGTCATCGGCCATGAGGACAACATCCGCGGTCTCAAGGGTCTGTGCGCTTCCGGCGCCGCCCATAGCAATACCGACATCAGCGGCAGCCAGGGCCGGCGCATCGTTGATGCCGTCACCGACCATCGCAATACGGTGATGAGCCCGGCGCAAATCCTGGACCGATGCCACTTTGTCGACAGGCATCAACTCCGCCTTGACTGTATCGACGCCGATTTCATTACCGACTGCCTCCGCCACAATACGATGGTCACCGGTCAACATCACGGTGGTTTTATTGAGCGCCTTCATCGCTGCAATCGTCTGCTGGCTCTCCGGACGGAGTGCATCGCTGAAGGTGATCAAGCCCCGCACCTCATCATCAACCCGCAGCAGCATGGTGGACTGGCCCACACTCTCGGCGGCGAGAGCACGCTTATGGAGATTCTGGCTATGAGGATAACGCTCATCAAACAAACGGTGACTACCCAGAATGATCTTCCGATTATCGATGTAGCCTTCCAGCCCCATCCCAGGCATATTCTGGATGTTCTCCGCCGCCACATACGTGTTTGCCAGATTACGGGTTTCAGCCGCGGCCACAACTGCATTGGCGAGCGGATGGGTGCTGCGTCGCTCGACCGCCGCCGCCAACGCGAGAACATCATCACACGCCGGACAGGTCTCGCTGGAGTCCGTTGCGCAGTTGTCGGATATCGCGCGAATGACGACCGGCTCTCCACGGGTAAGGGTTCCGGTTTTGTCAAACACGATAGCATTGACAGTCCCCAACATCTCAAGGTGCACGCCCCCTTTGAAGAGCACACCCTGGCGCGCTGCAGCGGTAATTGCGCTGATGATGGTTACCGGTGCACTGATCACCAATGCACAGGGGCAAGCAATCACCAGAAGGGTTAGTGCCCGGTAGAGCCAGCCATGCGATCCATCAACCGGGTTCAAGAATGGTGCTCCCCACAACAAAGGCGGCAACATGGCAACAGCAGCCGCCAGCATAACCACGAGTGGAGTATACCAGCGTGCGAAACGATCAATGATCCGCTGGCTGGGGGCACGAACACTCTGTGCTTCCTCGACTAAGGCGATAATGCGGCTGAGCGTATTGTCCTGCACGAGGTGGGTGACCCGCACAACGAGCGCGCCACTGCCATTAATGGTTCCCGCAAATACATCCTCACCAGATGCTTTAGGAACAGGCATACTCTCCCCCGTGATGGGGGCCTGGTTCACATCACTTTCGCCGCTCTGGACAATACCATCCATCGGAATACGTTCACCGGGCTTGACGAGGATCAGGTCATCGATCTCCAACGCCTCGACAGGGACTTCACTCTCCTGGCCATCGCGCAGACGTATCGCGGTGGCTGGCGCCAGCGCCATCAGGGAGCGGATGCTGCCCCGCGCGCGCTCAGCACTATAGCCCTCGAGAGCTAGCCCAACCGCGAAGAGGATAATAACCAGCGCGGCCTCCAGATACTCGCCAATGATGACCGCCCCAATCGCAGCAATGGTCATGAGCATCTCGATGTTGAAATCCCGATTGATCACAAGATTGTTGACGCCACTCCTGGCTATAGGCCACGCCGCCACCGCCATCGCCCCGATCAGAAGGCCGTTACCCAACGCCGCTGGCACGCCAAGCACAATCCCGGCTACAGCTACCAACATCACGAGCGTCCCGGTCAGGAGCAGGCGGGTATCCGGCCGATCCAGAATGTAGTCCCATAGCCCTGCGCTTTCATACGCCCGTGTCCGGGCCTGTTTGGCCTCGAATAGCGTATAGCCTAAGGCTTCAGTCCGGCGCTGTACATCCTCCGACGTGACATCCCCCGCCAGGTGGAGCTTGCCCGAGGCGAAATCAACGGTGGCCTGTTCCACCCCCGTAAGTTGGTTGATGCCTTTTTCAAGCTTGCGTGCACAGTTAGCGCAGTCCATGCCCTTGACATGGTAAGTTCGAGTTTCCATCACTCCATCCAATTACTCAAACAAACGTAGCATTAATTCTGATACAAATTATCATTTAATAGACCCCATTATAAACTCAGAGTCAGTATAGAGAACCGTTGGATGTCTGTCAACAACCTACCTGACGTCGGGAACTCAGGGTCATGCAACTCAGCCACAGCAATTACGTATACATCTACACAAGACCCAAACCTGATAGGAGGGCAACTGAAAATGAGCACATATACCAAGGACAATCGTAATAGCCTGATCAATCTGATCATCGGGTTATCCCTGCTCGTATTCGCTGCGATGTTGGCGTGGTGGGTGTTCAAGATCCTACTCGGCCTGGCGCCTTTGATCGGTGTGTTGGTCCTAATTGGCGGCGGTATCTGGTACCTGCAAGCTGACACAGATCAACAGAAGCTGCGCGCCTCTCAAACCCTTCTCGCTGGGCTATTCATCTTCGTGGTGTTTGCGATCATCTTCTAGCATGGACCACTGCCCTGGGTTATGCTTGGCACTCAATCACAATGCACAGTAGTTGCAATTGGTCGAGTCTCCATAACCCATGGGCACATTCTGGTTTGTATCAGCACCATTATTCGGTCATCTGGATTGGGGTGGCTACCTCAAGACCGCACAAGCGCTCAAGGCCGATGGCCACAGGGTCATCTGGGTCAGCCAGCCGAAGATCGGCGGCTATCTCGTTGATCAGGGCATTCCATTCGAGCCAGTATCGGAAACCGGCTGGCTCTGGCCACCGCCGCCAGCCCCGGACATTACATCGATCCCACCGCAGGAAGCTGTCTTTCTGCGCTACCGCCGCGCACTTGATACCTGGCTCAATGAGGATCTCATCCCTCAGGCGGTCGAGGACCTTCTAGCACTCGGGGAGCGTATCGGGCCGCCCGATCTGCTGGTTACTGACCCGTTCCTGAGCGCCTCGGCGCTGGCTGCAGAGAAAATGGGCGTGAAACTGGCCGTCTGTGGCTGGCCTGCCCATGAAGATCTGGACGAAGAGGATCTGTTTCCCGTCCAGCAAGAACTGGCGCGAGATAGCCGCGACCGGATCACGCGGTTGTGCCAACACTTCGGCGTCAGCGGCGAGAACTTCTCGCAGGGGCCAACCCCCTCCATCCAATCCCCGCACCTGCACATTAGCTTTTTCAGCCACTACTGGTACCAGAGCGAGCCGAATTTCCTGCCACAGAATCACTTCGTCGGCGGCATAGCAAGCCCAGCTAACACCCCACCGCCGCAATGGTTGCGCGACCTGCCGGATCAGCCCGCCGTATTGATCACTCTAGGGAGTGTGTTCACTGGTGATCTCGGCTTTTTTGCGTGGGCGGCACAAGCTGTCTATCGTTTGGGATGGATTCCGATCGTCGTGATTGGACGCAACCCGCTCCCGCCGGCGGACAAAGTCGAACTCAAGTCGGCGCTGCCTCCTACCACCCGTCTGCTCAGTTGGGTCGATTTCGACCATGTGATGCCACGCTTGCACGCTATCGCGCACCACGGCGGAATGGGCACCACGCACTCGGCCATAGTCCACACGCTGCCCCAGGTGGTTGTTCCCCATGCTGCTGATCAGCGTGGCCAGGCTAAACGGGTATCGCAAGCCAAAGTTGGCCTCCACCTGACTGCGCATGATGTGCGTAATGGCCAGCTCTTGCCCGGAATCCGGGCGGTTGCCACCGACGCCAAGGTGAGGTCATATTGTGCCCGGCTGACGGCGCAATTCGCAGAACTAGGCGGCCCGCCACGAGCTGCGGAATTGCTGGCTGCCCAGCTCAGGTCGTGACCTAGCAAGTCAGCAAGTCACGGCTGATAATTAACAAAAAACGATGGCAATACCAAGAAGTTCCTCTGTATAAATTTTACGTTAAAATAACATACACTTTTGCATTATTCTGATTTTATGCTAAGCTAAGACTAGGATACTTTCCTGTTGCTACTGATTGCCAGGCAGGTAGTCAACACTAAAATAGTTCTGAACCTACTGAGCCAACCCCATGGAAACGACACCCACATCAGGGGCGGCCCAAGACTCCACGGAGTCCCGCCTATTCAACGTTGAAACCGGCCAAGACCGGGCCACAACACCAGGTGTCGATAACCATAGCATCCATACCTTCGGGAACGGCAAATCTCCCAGGCCCTGCCTCTCCCATTCTTCTACTGAGAAGCATGCCGCGCCTGATTCAAGCGCAGCACGCGAACGCCTCCCCGGCTCTATTCCTACCGCCCAAAAGAGCAACGATGTCACGATCCGCGCGTATACACCCGCCGATGATCCGCAGCTGATGGAGCTCGAACGATTGTGCCCGCGCGGTGAGCCACGGCCTTTTGTGCACTTCCGCCGCCGCTTCATCGACCGGGCCATGCTCTATACGAACCCATATCTGTTCATTGCCGAGAAGAACGGCATGCCAGTGGGAGTCACATCCATCGCCATAAAGGATACGCATATTGGCGGCGACGCTGTTCGTGTCGCTTACAGTTTCGACACGAGGGTTCACCCGCGGTTTCGTCGGCAGGGTATTGCCAATGCCATGCAAGAGGAGAAACTGGCTTTTCTGCGCAGCCAGGGAGTCCATGGTATGTACGCCTACGTGGTGTCAACCAACTTCGCGTCGATTAAGATGTTGGAGAAAATCGGGGTGCACAAGGTCCGCATGATCCTCTATCTGAACTTCACCCCTTACCCGATTATCATCCCGCCAATGGAAGACCCCCAGGAGCATGATGAACCCAACGAACAGGCCTTAATCGATAGAATCTTCGGCGAGCGCGACCTCTACATCGCCAGCATGGCCCAATCAGTCGCCAGCTACAGCCTGCACCGTTACACCCTGGACCGGGGTGACATTCCGGTGGGGATCAGCATTTTTGATCAGAGCCTGGTTTATCAGCAAATCTCAGCCGACGAACCCTGGCCCAGCGAGGAAGAGATCTCTAAGCGGGCACGCACACTCCGTGTCTTCAATGAAACAGGGATCAAGGATGCCGAGGGGTTGCGGACCGTCTTCGATCATGTGCGGGATATCGCCGTGGTCTCCAATGTATCACACCTGTCGTGGATTATTGACAGATCTGATCCTGTGCCAGGCTTCCTGTTTGAAGAGGCTACTGCACAAAAAGACTATTGGATGATGTTCGAGCCACTCCTCCCCGACTGGGAACCCCAATGGACGAACAAACCGATCTACATCGATGCCCGTGATTTATAAGAAATAGGGGCCACCCCAGCGGATGACCCCACTATTCACGTCAGATAATCAGCCTAGCGACGACGTCTTCTGGCCCGGCGATCGCGACGACGCTCGGCGCGGCGTTCCAGACGACGCTCAAACAGTATACCCAGGATCTCGCTCAACAACGGTAACTCGCCCACGAAGCCCAGAACCGCCAGCACGCCTCCCAGGATACTGGCTTGCGGAATCGTGATGAAGCCAAAGACCTGATTGGCCTCCACTTGCACCGATTGTCCCCAGAAGGTGAAGCGGTCCGTTGCCAGACTTTGGCATGAATTGGGTGGTGGGGTGGCACCCGGCTTGAGCGACCAGTCCATCGTCAAGGAAACGGTGATAACGAAGCTACCGGATTCATCCGGTGTCAGCGACCAGCGCCAGCTTGCCTCCTGACCACGTGATAGGGGTATAGTCTCAGTCGCATTATCCTCGATCTCGAAAGCATCGGGTGCTACGAGGCGTGCAGTAACACGGGCGTCATAGGCATCATAGCAATCCACCAAAGTAATCGGCGTAGAGATGATCTTGTTCGTCTCTATCTCGGGAGAGGCAACCTCAAAACCACCCTCGGGGAGTGGCTTGAGAGTTAAACGAATGGCGCCTGTTTCGCCGACACGAAACTCTTCGGGCCATTCCAGGTCAACAACCCGCTGCTCGATTGGCTCAAAAGCGCCGCCTTGTCCGCCGCCAGCCGGTCCCTCGGGCAGCGGCTCGGCACTCTCAGTCTGGACCTCGACTTCAGCGTTCTCCGTGAGTGGGGCATTCTCAAGGATCACGTTGGCGCCAGCGCCAGGCCCATCTTCGAAAGCTTCGGCCGCCTGCTCGAAATAGTCGTCGCGCAGGTCTTCATCCAAAGCCGTCTCTACTGAAACCTCGCTCACAATGGTGCGCACGCCGAGTGTTTCGACACGCTCCTCGGGAGTATCAATGAAAACGGTGTAAAGCAGTACCCCACCTGCCGCCAGCAGGATCAGTCCTACCAGCCCAAATATCATGGAAAATAAGCAACGCATCGCGCTTCTCTCCTGGAAACAAAGGCCAGAGAAATACGCTTTCAACTATACATTGGAATTCTGATTCGTCGAAACTCTGAGTTCGGTAGCTGCGCGATCCTACGGGTGACTAGACAGCTTCGAGGACGATGATGGCAACGATCAAGCCAATCACCAGGAGTACAACGGCGAGCACCATACTGATGACAATGATGCGCGAGGAGATCGCCAGCTGCTCAGGCACCTGAGACGACACAGCAGCAGGCTTATTGGCGAATGCGCTCCTAAGGCCATTCACACCTACCTGATACCCTAGCGAAAAATCGACCCATTCCAATGCATCCAGCTGGGGGGGCAACTGAACACCGTTCAAGCGCACAGAACAGATGAATTTTCCCTGGCTCAAGAAAAGCTCATAAGGGCGTTGCCAGGTTTTCTCAGACAGAGCCTCTGGCGAGATCACCAGAACTAGGGTATCGCAGGCTTTGAGATTGTTCACTTCGGTTGATACATAAGCAGGGAAGCCAATCTCGCGCAGATCGGTTGCCAATTGCACGGCAAATGGGCCGTCCGCAGCGCCCGAGCTGATGAGAATTGATTGCTCTTTTATGGAGTCTACTGCATCATCCATGGTGTTCCTACGTTAACGTTAATATGTCCCCGACACTATACAGGCTAGCGAAAAGTAGCCTGCCCGTCAATGTAAATTTGTAAATTTCTTAATCACCAACTTCCATGAATGGCAAGAAGAACGTAAACGTTGCCCCCTGTCCCGGCTTGCTATCGGCCCAGATTTGCCCGCCGTGCCGCTCGATCAGTGTGCGTGCGAATGTGAGCCCGATCCCCCCACCAGGGACTGCTTGCACGCGCTCATCAGGTGAGCGCCACATACGATCCCAGATGAGATCCAGCTCTTCGGGGGGGATACCGATGCCCCGGTCCGCGACTGAACACATCACCTCATGGTGCTGCTGCCAGCAATGAATAATCACGTTGGATTCGGCAGGGGAATACTGGATGGCATTGGCAACCAGGTGGCTAATCGCCTGCTTCAGGCCGTCAGGATCTCCCATGATGGTTGGTGTGGTGTTCTGGGTGCTGATAACCAGCTTGATTTTCTTGGCACGGGCCACGGTGCTTTGCTCGCGAACCACTTGCCGAATGATGTAGATGAGATCAAAGGGCACATACTCCAGGGGCATTCCGGCTTCAATCCAGGCCAGCCCCACCAGGCTACTCGTTAGCTCCCATAGCTTTGCACTGGTCTGATGGATCCGTTCCATAAACCGCTCCTGGCGTTCATTGAGCGTGCCAGATCGCACCACCAGGTCAGCATAGCCTGTCAGGGCATTCAACGGGTTGCGAAGATCATGCGAAATCGCCTTGATCAGGGCATCGCGGCGCGTATCAAGTTGGCGTTGCTCGGTAATGTCATTGAGGAGCGCCACGCGGCGGCCATCTTCTAGATCCTGGGCAATGCCTTGCGCTATACGCTCTTTCGGCAGGGGAATATCCACCACAGCCATTTTCCCTCGACGCAACAGCCTGGTGAGGTTTGGGTTCGTGGGAAAGGCTTCACGTGGCGACAGCCCAAGAACATCCAGGGCATTCACCTGAAGCATCGCGGCGGCGGCAGGATTCAGAAGCGCACAACGCCCTTCAGCGTTAACCACGAGCACACCTTCGGCTGCCATCTGGAAGACGAAATCATATATGGTGTGATAATCGCCAGAAACCTGTGTCTGTGTCATGACGCATATTTTATCACCATCGGAAGCATTTCAAAAAACAAACACCTGACGAGTTTTGCCCTTGCCAAACAACGCCGGCTATGTCATGCTTAGCAGCCAGCAACAGCAAATGCCTATAATAGTAGCCAGCACAAATGGAATAGCCAGCATTAGCGTATGGAAGCGTTACTTGATCTCGTGTTAGGCTTAGCAGCCGTAACCTATATCGCCTCCGCTATATTCCTAACAATATTCATCAGCAATTTCGCCGCCCTCCTGGTCATCTATGCACTCACCCGTCATCGTCGGCCAGTGCCCCCAAAGGTAGATGACGACGAACTGCTCTCGGTCACGATTCAGCTTCCAATCTATAACGAAGCTCACGTCGTTGACCGCCTACTGGATGCCTGCGTGGGAATCGATTACCCGTCCGGCAAGGTACATATCCAGGTTCTTGACGATTCGACCGACGAGACAACCGACGTCATCCGCCACAAAATCGAAGAGTGGAAGGCCAAAGGTGTCGATTACATCGAGCTGGTACGCCGTCCCGAACGCAAAGGCTACAAGGCCGGCGCCCTGGCCTATGGGCTTGAGCTGGTTCAGACCGATTGCGTCGCGATCTTCGATGCAGATTTCATCCCACCAAAAGACTTCTTGCGCAAAACCATGCCGTTCTTCAACCAGAACCCGAACCTCGGGTTGATCCAGACCCGCTGGGCCCATCTCAACCTGGACTACAACTGGTTGACACGTGCGCAGGCGCTTTCGATCGACGGGCATTTTGCAATTGAACAGGTCGCGCGTAACCGGGGACGTCTGCCCATGTCGATGAATGGCACTGGCGGCATCTGGCGAGTAAATAGCGTCAAAGATGCTGGCGGGTGGTCATCGTCGACCCTTACTGAAGACCTCGATCTGTCCTACCGGGCCCTGATGAAGGGGTGGGATTTCCTTTACCTGGTTGATGTCCCTGTGCCGGGGGAGCTTCCGCCGCAGGTCCAGGCTTACAAACTGCAACAATCACGCTGGGCCACAGGATCCACTGAATGCTTGATCAAACACGCCCTCCCCCTAACCCTATCGCGGCGATTCTCACCCGCCAAGAAGTTCATGGGCCTCATGCACCTCTCTCAATACCTGGTGCAGCCGATCATTCTACTGGTCTTCCTGCTTACGCCTGTTCTGATCATAGGTGATATGTTCCATAAGA
This sequence comes from Chloroflexota bacterium, assembly GCA_010092845.1. Taxonomy (GTDB): domain Bacteria; phylum Chloroflexota; class Anaerolineae; order Aggregatilineales; family J027; genus J027. The sequence goes on along the minus strand of JAADYW010000290.1, from coordinate 5,273 downwards.
TGCCGGATTTGCGGATTATCGGCATTTTCGGGATCATTCCACCGTTGATTATTTCGATTGCTCAAGCGGAACTGTACCGGGACTGGGCACAGCGTTTGCTGTTCTTCCCAATCCAGTTCATCGTGGGGGCGGCGATTGTACTCAGCAATTCGCGAGCGGTCATAGCAGCTTTTCACAAGCCAGGGGTAGAACGCGAGTTCAAGCGGACACCGAAGTTCCGTCTGACGGGGCGTGGTCAGAAGTGGGCCAGCAGTCGCTATGCTCTCAAGATCGATATCATCACCATCGGTGAATTGCTACTGGCCCTATATGCAATAACGGGTTTCATCATCGCGCTGATTCGTTTACCAATCATGGCGCCTTATATGCTGACATACGCCGTTTCGTTTGCCCTGTTTGCTTTCTGGAACGTCTATCAGAGTATCCAATTGCAACGCTAGGGACGGAGAGCGGTTCGGTTGGAACGTACTCTCCGTCCTGGTAACTCCGATTTCAGGCAACCAGCCTGGAAAAGTCAGTTGGCCGGTCTACTCATACGGTGGATATATAATCGGCAGGTTGACCCACGAACCCTGGAAGAAGCCGCGCGAATACTGTGTCCAAACCGTGCCATACATTGAGGTCTCTAGCCGGACCCAACCACCACCCGAGCTACGGCCGCTGATCGCGTACTGGGCTCGCCCCGGGATGAGTCCCAGCGCGTTCCCGCCTGGCTTATCATAAACCGGGATATAGATGCTCACATAGAATACCGCGCCCTGGAGTGCACCATAGTAGTCGGGTCCCAGTTCTGGTACAGCGTCGATATCGCCACGGAAGGTCGTGTGGCGACCCCGCACCCAGCCGTCGCCATAAGGTGTGCCCACAATATAGAACCAGATCTGGTCCGGGGAAACTCCCGTGACACTATAGCTATTCCCGCCGGTTAGCACACCCAAAACGGCATAATTCGCGCCAGGCCCAGCGCGCAAATTGAGTGCTTCGACATTCACATATAAGATGGGATCGGTGTCACCAAACTGAGGGACCGTCCCGGGATCAATTGGCAAGTTGAAGTAGTATCCCCGGAATACGCCGCTGGCAAACCGCGCCCAAGCCGCGCCATATTGCGGCGTCTGTATCTGGATCCAATCCCCGACAAAATCGCGCCCTACGGCAGCATATTCAACACCGCCAGGCACATAGCCAAGTTCGACGCCACGTGGCGCATCATAAACCGGGATGCGAATATTCACATAAAACGTCGATGCAGACAGTTCACCATAGGGACCATTGATGACTGGCACAGCATCAATATCACCCCGGAAGATCGTGTGACGGCCTCGCACCCAGCCATCGCCATAGGATGTACCCACAATATAGAACCAGATCCGATCGGGCGAAATCCCCTCGATGTTGTAGCTCTGGCCACCATTCAATACACCAATCGAGGCATATTCTACGCCTGGTCCTGTACGGATATTCAGAGCTCCAACATTGACAATCAGGTACGGTAAGTCGACGCCACCATCCTGGGCCGATGCAGGCACCAGTGGCAGGAGAACCGCCAGCGACATAATCACAACGATTAATAAAGCAGAGGCACGGCGCACTTTTGTCATCATCGCTCCCTCGTGGATTGTATTAGGCCACTTGATACCCATAACTCTAGCCCTTGCGGAGAAATGATGCAAACCGCCAGCCGCTTGCAAGCCGGTGTTTACAGTGCTACCAACAACGTATCATTGATGGTAATCTTATGTGGGATAGGTGTAGACGGTTCGCCGCAGAAGCCACGTTTACCGGTGTGCAAATATTGCAACGCGGTCTTAACCCGTGCTTGATGCTGGTCAGTGTCAGCGAGTTGCAAGCAGAAGCCGGCGAAAGGCTTGCATGGCGGAATAGCATATAGATGTTGGATCGTTACGAGTTCGCCCCTGGTATTCCGCACCGCCACGCCCCGAGATAGATCTTCTTCGGTGAGGATTCCTTCCGTCTCAACGATGATATTCTCGCCAGCGACACCATCCCCCATGTGGGCCCCGAAGCGCGCCCGCATGTCTGTATAGTGAGACGTAAAGCCAATCGAGACCGGATTACTCTGGCGATTATGCGAGGCCGGGTGATGTACATGATGCATATCATAGACTTCCTCGCCGTTAATGACCGCGGTGATGCCTTGTTCGGACAGGTTGAACGTCTCCACCGCACGAAGCGCGCCCTCAGGTCGATAAACGCGACGATGATTGCCAACCTTAAGAGGCGCGATCTGCACCTGGAGGAGGCAAATCCTCCCGATTTCACGCCATTGATGTTGTTCAGCCATATAGTCCCTCGCTAATCGGTTTTAGAAGTGCTTCAATATCGGCCAGACAGCTGACACGCACTAATTTCTCGCGTACCGAAGCCAGTTGCGGTGTAGATGCAATCAAGGCGTCGAAGTATTGATGCAAACGTCCCCGCAAATGGAGTACAGTGCGTGGCTCATCATAGTCCGAGGTTGCTACCATGACGCGCGCATGTTCCAGTGCCGCCTGGGCACGAGCAGCCAAGCTCGGCAGCGGCAAAGTCTCGCCAGTCCGTAGTTCATGAGCGATGTACCGGAACAACCAGGGGTTCCCGGCCGCGGCGCGCCCAATCATAACCCCATCACATCCGGTCTCAGCTAGCATACGCCGCACATCTGCCGCTGAATGCACATCACCATTACCCAGCACTGGTATAGTATTCACAGCAGACTTGACCTCACGAATTATTGACCAATCAACCGGATAGGGCCGGAAACCCTGCGATGCATAGCGCCAATGGACAGCGATCATTCCTACCCCCGCCTCTTCAGCCGCACGGGCAAAATCGATGGCAGTGGGCGTACCCGCGGTATAGCCAGCACGCACCTTCACAGTAACAGGAACCCGAACCGCATCCACGACTGCGCGCACAACACTGGTCGCGGTGCACACATCGCGTAGTAAGCCAGCCCCCCCTCCCTTGCGGGCCACCTTCGGGACCCAACACCCCATGTTGATATCGATAATCGCGGCGCCAGCGTGCTCGAGAATCTGCGCGGCATCAGCCATCATTGCAGGGTCATTGCCGAATATTTGGACCGCGAAGGGATACTCCGTGGGCTGCCAATCGAACTTATGGCGTGCTTTTTCTGTCTGACCTGTCAGGATCTTGCTACTGAGCAGTTCTGTACAGACCAGCCCGCAGTCTTCACGCGAGTAGTGGCGACACAAACGACGGAAGGCATAGTTCGTCATGCCGTCCATCGGCGCCAAGGTAAGCGGCGTTTGGATCGTTATCGGGCCAATCTGAATCGGTTGCAACACGGCTGCTGTCGTCGTTGGAGTCATCATCGGGGAATTATTGACGTCGATCCCTCACCTAATCACAGTGATTTTTTGAACTGGTATTCACATAATACCGGGACTCTCAAGCGGAACGCAATGGAGATTTCTGGAATCGAAGAACCAGGACAAGCGGTGTGCTCTCCGGGTAATCCGGTGGAGACGGTTCCCGAACACCCGTTAGCTGAAGACCCGCCTCAACACTTGCAGCGTGATAGTCTGAAAGCCGGTGAATATAGTGCTCAACTACAAAAGTGTGCCCACGGTCGTCCTGTAGGGTCCGTTGAGCACCCTGCCAGGCCAGGCATGGGTGAAAATCACTGACAAGGCACACCCCACCGGGCCGCAATACCCGCCCCATCTCCATCAGTGCGCTGCGCATTGCGGCCCCTGGCAAATGGCCGAGCGCTAGCCCGCAGATTACAACATCGACGCAGGCATCCGGCAACGGCACCATCGACATTTCGGCGCAGACCAGATCGTCAAGCGCTGCCCGCGCGAGCATCTGGGGGCTGTTATCCAGCCCCACGACATAGGCAGCACCATTTTCGTAAGCCCACCGCCCCCAACGGCCGGAACCGCATGCCACGTCCAGCACACGCAAACCCGCTAGATTGGGGATTAGCGCTTGCAAAGCGCTTTGCTCAACGGACATCAGCAAGTTGTGTGGCCTGGGGGGATAGTGTGCCGCCCATTGGGCATAAGCTTCACGGCTCGTCATCACACGCAACGATCGGAAGGGTGTTATCAAACGTCTGAGGAAAACTTTGAACATCTCGCCCCCTAAGAAACTCGCCTGTTTAGAACTTGCACAACTTGGCAGTTTATTCAATACTATGTTCAACGCATGGCTAATATGACGACATAGCCAGCAATCCAAGCTATTGCATTTTCATCATAGTCAAAATGCCTTATCGCTACTCATGGCTAGATACAAGCGAATAGCAGGGCAAGAGAGTGTGTGCCAAGCAGGTACATATTGGAGCCAGCAATGAGCCAATGGAGTCCTCCGAAAATCAGTGTGCATCGGTTGCGAAGCCCCTGGCAAAGACCAGAATCAGGTGGAGCCGGTTCTGCTATCTCGGGAAAAGACTTCACACTGATTCTTGAAGCACTGCATCATACAGTTGCAACCGATCTCAGGCGCACGGACCCAACGATCGCGCCAAGCACAATACAACAAGCACAACTAATCGCTGAAACTGAATGGCTGCGCCTGATCAATGCATCGCTGCCTGAAGGTGCGCCGCAGTTTACCCTGGCAACATTTAGCGAGCAAAGCTTTGGCTACACTCACGAGTTCTACTGGCTAGCCCACTACTATGCGAGCAGCCTCAGCAGTTCCTCGGTCGACTTCGGGTCGCAGTTCACAGCCGCGCTGATCCGCCGGATAGGCTCCCAACTCCGTCTATCAATCCGGCCGCTGGCCGATTTCTACCAGGCACTGCCCAGGTTACTCCAGCCCGCGACAATTAGCCCCCTGACCATTACCGATCAGGGATTCCGGGTGATATCCCTGCTCTGGCAACCGCCCTTGAGCTCCAAAGCAATTAGCATCGAGTACCAGGATCTCTACCTTCAGCATACGCGCCAATTTGTCAGCACCGTCATTCGTGAGGCGCCCCGGCTTCTCAGGCGCGAAGACCCCATTATTACCGAAAAGGAACCAGACAACTCCGGTACCCGTATTGAGTGGACAGTGGCCTGGAAAAAGGATTGGTCGCGGCGCGCGCGTCTCGTCCTGGGGTTCGGGGCCATCCTAACCATTGTCTGTATTGCCATCGTCATCGCTGGTATCTTGCCGATGATCTTCAAATGGATCGCGCTTCTTCCCGTAGTTGGCGGGCTCGCTGGCTACACAGCAATGCGGTTGGGACAATACGCTGGCGAAAAAGAATATGCGCATCAACAGATCATCCAGGAAACACAGGATCAGGTAGAAAC
>JAADYW010000289.1 GCA_010092845.1 Chloroflexota bacterium | reverse complement strand
TTGCGGGCATATCGACCAAGCCAATCGCAAGACGCAAGATCAATTCCTTTGCACAGCCTGTGCGTTCTCTGCACATGCTGATGTGAACGCTGCGATCAATATTGGTCGCAGGGGGTCAGTCAATGCTCCATACGCGGTCAGGGAATTGGGTTCAAACCCCGCCTGAACTGCAAGCTCCTGCCTTTAGGCATGGGGTGATTTGACACGGTAAAAGTCTCTGATTAACAATGCAAATGGGACGCGCGCTGCGTCCCATTTCGTTTTGTCTGGGAGACCTGGACTCGAACCAGGACCGATGGATCCAAAGTCCACTGTTCTGCCGATTAAACTATCTCCCAAGTTTGAAGTGACCCTATTTTAAGTGCTTTACAGGCAAAATTCAACCCTGAAGCGTTGCGGGCTTGTCAGGCAAGTGTGTTACGATGTGCGGCTGGACAATGGGGCGCGAAATGCCATCGACATGCAAGAGCAGTTGGTCCCCACGCTGTAATTTCTCAATAACATCGAGCAATCTCGCGTTCTCGCTGGGCGCGTGGTCAGTATCGTCGGGGTGGCCCACTCTTAGCTGGATGAAACTGGTCATGCGGAAGAAGTCCCATACCCAGAGAATGGCAGTGTGGAGTCCGGGTTCGTAGCTTGCCCATGCGGTTCGCTGGAGCGGTATATGCTCGGTGCGCCGCAGACGAATCGCTGGTGCTGAGAAGAGATGCGCTCCCGCGGCGCTAGAGATTGCAAGGCGAAGCGTCACATCTTCAGGCGTTACAATTCGATTTCCCGGGCCCGTCAATGATCGTTGGAGACCAGGTCCGTAACGCACATATTCTTCTGCCCCTACAACATCCAGTGGTGCCGATGACTGTAGCACTCTCGCCGGAGTGAACTGCGGAACTTGCGTCTCTAACTGTGGGTTATCGAGCTTCCGGTCAGGAGACACTGCAGGTGGTGGCGCGGTGGCTAGCGAGGGTTTGGTTTGGGACCCTACCACCTTCTGAAACCACGAACGACCCCGACGGAGCCAATGGTGCCAGCCAGCCCGTCGCCTGCGGTTAGCAGCGCCGGGTTTTTCGTCAGGTTCTGGTTTCAGGTCGTCAGATTGCTTCGAACTCATCCAACTAGTCTATGCTCGCGCTCATGCAATGATGACGAAAATGGGGACATTCATCAATGCGATAAAGGAGGGTGTGCTAATGAAGCGTCATTCCCGGCTAAAACGGGCATTATTATCCAGGCTGGTTTGTTCTGACTATTCGACTTGAATTACTCACTGCTGTCGCCTGGACGCGGGTCGCGTAGACGATAAGTAATTCGCCCCCGGGTCAGATCATATTCGCTTAGTTCCACCCGTACGCGATCACCCAACAGAATACGGATGTAATTCTTGCGCATGCGGCCGGACAGATAGGCCAGAATCTGGTGGCCATTATCCAGCTCTACCATGAACTGGGTGTTGGGTAGGGCCTCGATTACCGTGCCTTCAACTAGGATTTTGGATTGATCTTTGGCTTTGTTCTTTTTAGCCATGTGCTCTCCACATGAAATAGATTGACCTTTCGAAGTTAATGATACAACTAGTGCTCAATATGCGTCAATTGCCTTAGTGGTGGCAAAATCCGCTCCATTCAGGCCGAGCAGCTAACAAAAAACGCAGCCTGAGTCACTGCGTTTGTCGCTGGATGGCATTATTACCATCCCATCGCCTATGCGCATCAATACTCAGCCCTAATCGCAAGTCATGCTCCGGCTGATGGATGCCGATTTTATCACAAGACGATAGTAACGTCGCCTGACCAGAGCCACCATTTCCGCGACGGGCGGGATCGGATCAGTCCTGCTGCAGCTTGCGCTGTTTACGCCGGGCACGCCGCACGGCTTTCTTCTTCTGGATACGGCGTAGCTCGCTCTTGGAAACGTACCAACGCTTACGACGCACGGTGCTGAGAATCCCATCTTTTGCAATTTGTTTGCGAAAGCGTCGTAGCAGTTGATCTTGAGTTTCTCCGGGTTTCAGTTCAACGTAAGGCACGCTTACCTCGACCTCCTCCTGAATTTGTGATGTGGTTTTGTGTACATAAAAGCAGGCGTACCATAGACGCCTGCATGCTATTTCCTGTGCAGGTGTTGAGCCGGACCTAGACTGATTCGGCGACCGACTGCTCTACATCCGTAGATTGTAAGGGATCCTCCGCATTTTTTCCAGAGTCAATGTCATCATTGTCCGCCAGCATCGCCTCAAAGCTCTCTTGCCCCAAGCGTGAGAGATCAAGCCGCAATGAGTCAACAGCGATCTCATTTTCTTCAGCCCAGTTTTCGCGCTCGACCTCGGTTACCTCTTTGTAACTGAGACCCAGGCGCTGGCGCTCGGCCTCAATACTGATAATCCTCAGCAGGAGACGTTGGCCGATGTCAACCAGCCCCTCAACTGAGTCAGGTTGCGGGTCGCAGATTTGCGAACTATGCAAGAGCGCCTCAATACCTGGATTAAGCCGGACGAACACCCCATACGGTGCTACGCGGCTGACTTCACCCATAACAAGCTGTCCGATGTGATAACGCTCGTCAATCTTGGACCAGGGGTTTTCTTGCAAACGCTTGAGCGATAGGCCGATGCGGCGATCTTGCTCATCCAGATGCATCACATACACTTCGACCTTGTCGCCTACTGAGACAATCTCGCTTGGATGCTGCACACGGTGCCAGGCCAACTCACTAATATGAATCAGGCCGTCTGCGCCACCCAGGTCAACAAAGGCCCCGAAGTCACGAAGGCCTGAGACGATACCTTCGCGAACGTCACCTTCTTTGAGTTCCTCCATCAACTGCTCTTTGATCTGGACACGTTGCTCGCGCATCGCTTCTCGTTGGCTGAAGACCAGCCGGCGGCGTTTGCGATTAACCTCAAGAACCTTGACGGTGATAGGCTCTCCAACCAGATGATCCATATACTGTTGGCGTTCTTGCTCGGTCGTGCTGCGCGGCAGATTATTGATATGGCTAGCCGGAATAAAACCGCGCAGGTTGCCGAACGGAACAATCAAACCACCGCGATTGGCTTCGATGACCGTTCCTTCCCAAACAGCATCATCTTCTAGAAGCTGTTCGGCGTTATCCCAATCAACAGCTTGAAGCGCCTGGGAGACCGAGACAATAGCGTTGCCACTATGATCTTCAACGCGAATGATCATAACATTAATTTCCTGGCCAACCTCGAACTCGACATCGCTCCCAAGACGTTCGATGTCCTGTTTATTGACGCTGCCATCGCGTTTGAGGCCGACATCGACAAGCATTCCCTGCTGGTCAATCGCCAGGACGATACCTTTCACGATATCTCCCCGTTCTGGCAACGGACGTTGCAACGATTCTTCTAATAGGGTTGCAAAATCCATTTCCATATCGTCGGTCTCGGTTTCCGTGTGCAGTGGTTGTGACATTTTCTTGACTCCCTAAGGAACTAAAAACTAGAAACGGCACCGTACCAGGCAGGACACCGGCACGCGCCGTTTTGGCGATCGATTGAATTTGCTGGCAACAAACAACTACTTGATAAAACAGCTAATAAGGACAAAGAAATCGTTACTGCGCGGTACGCGCACTCCTTTGCAATATGATTTTCTTCTTCTGCAAACGCGCCCGCTTCTTGGCTCCACACACGCTTGACAAAAGCCCGTCAAGTATATAACCATGTTTTCTGCTTGTCAAAGCTTTTTCTTGCCGAATCCCTCATTTCAAGCCACTCCTCCTGTGAGGGGCGGCGCGGCGCGGTGTTGCATTGGAACTCCAAGTCGCGCAGCGGTGTCTAAACCACATGCATCGTCAAGCCCAAACTACGCACGCTATGCTATGCTGGTTACTGACATCGATCCCTGGCTGGCGAAAGTGTGACAAGGTATTCACTGATGACTTCCCCTGATCTTCCGCTAGAAGCAGCCGCACCGGCAAGGTCGCCAACCGTTGCCAAGCGAGCAGGGTGGTCTGCTCTGGCCATTGGCTTCAGTGTGGTCGGTGTGGTCTGGGGCAGACGTCGGCTGATCCTGAGTGTGCTCGAGATC
>JAADYW010000288.1 GCA_010092845.1 Chloroflexota bacterium | reverse complement strand
GGACCGGATGTGCTTCCGGATCCAGGAAAAAACGCTCAAGGTGTTGTAGCGCGGAGGATCTGGCGGTATCCGGTGCTTGAGGCATTGGTTGGTGCTGCCAATCCAGACCATATTTGCTGAAACGAGTCAGGGTTTTGGCAAAGGCACGATGGGCTGTCATAGCCCGCTGATCCTCATACGTCAATGTGATGATCGTATGCTGAACGCCATCTGCGAGCATGTGCAATAGCCGCGTCTGTAGGGGGCTGAACTGCATAAAACCGTCAACGACCAGCAAGTCAATGGCTTTAAGCCAGCTTGAATTCTCCTGGAGATTATCCAAAGCCAGCCAGCCAGCACCTTCCCGGTCGGCTGCACCTTTGCGACGAATCCAGTCCTGGTAGCCTGCATAGATCAGGGCCAGGTCGGCGTCTTTGGCGCGGCCTGTCTGTGCTGCGAACGCGGAAAAATCGGCAGGATTAACATGAGCCTGTTTGAGCTCGTAGATGAAACGCGCCAGGAGCTCAATAAGGCCAGGTTTGTCAACAATTGGGGTGAAGTAGCGGAGCTGATCTTCACGGCTCAAAGCCATCACCTGGCTCCGGAGGATGCGGTACACGGTACTTGTCTTGACCTGGCGCTGGGGAAGACACATCCAATCCAGAAGCTGGCTGTATAGCTCGTAGAATGTGAAGTGCTGCACACCAAAAAACACCGGCATATCCGCTGCTGACGCTTGCGAAAAAAGGCGCTCGCGAAAGGCGTTTACCTGGAGCTCGGTCGGCAAGATCACCCATACACGCCCCCAGGGCGCAGCCACTTTGCGTTCCAGAATGTCATCAACGACGCTTGCTGTCTTGCCCGCCCCTGCGGACCCAGTTCGTAAGATCATCAAAACCACTTCCAATCAGGACTGATAACCAGCTTTTTCAGTATACTTGACCCGCTAGCGACAGGGTAGCTCTGACTTGCCAAGCCAAAGGTGCTCGATTAAGCTAATCATAGGCAATAACCGGTCTTCACCAATCACCAAGATGGTAAGTTATGAGCTCAACAACATTGCTCCTTGCCATTACCGGCGGGGTCTTCTGTGGTGCCAGCTTGATCGGCATGATGGCAATACTCTATTTGTGGTGGATATCGAACCGGCGCGCCCGCCGGTTTGAGGATGCGCTTCAGTATCACCAGCACCGCGGTGCACCCGCAAGCGATCCGTGGCACGCGACCATGGCCCCTTCGGCGGCACCGTCATTTTACCCAGAGGTCAGTGTACCTTCGCCAGCCCCGGCGCCCCCGGTCGGCATTCATAGTGGTTCGATCTGGCTTGATGGCATTGGTGGCATGGTGGCTGGCCAGCGGATTACCATTCATAAATCGGAGACGATCCTGGGCCGCTCAGGGGTATGCGATGTCCAGTTTCACGATCCCAAAGTATCGCGACAACATGCGATATTGCGGCTGCGCGGCAATGCCTATTACATCGAAGACATGCAGAGCACGGGGGGTACATTTGTCAATGGGAAGCGTGTTGGTTCTACTGCCTTGCGAGACCGAGATCAGATCCGTATAGGTGATTCGGTTGTTGTATTTCGCCAGCAATGACTAATCTCGCCAGATAAAGCGCAACGTTGAAACCCCCAGCTGTATTTGATCATCATTCGTGAGCGTGATGCGCTGCCCCTCTGGAACCGCCTGGTCGTTGATCCGGCTTGGGTGGGTCGCCTGCCAGTCCATATACTGGGCATTTCCCTCGTGGATCTCAATTACGGCATGGTAACGGCTCACGGATGCATCCAGGATCTGCACCATGTTGGAGCTGTGGCGCCCAATGGTGTTTTCACCTTCATATAGAGGGTATTCTTCATCTTCTCCGCCGACCAGAAGTGCCCGTGGAACCAACCCAACGCGGGCCGTATTGCCTTCGTCTTCAGCCTGAGGCTGGGTATCCGCTTCGAGCGGGTCATTCCAAACTGGTTTGGGAACAACGCGCGCACTGAGCGCCGGTGATGCAGCAGGTGGGGTGGATGGCACCGGTGCCTGCTCGAAGGCCTCATCTTCGCCCCAGCGCCGTCGATAGACGCCAAATATTGCCAGGCTAATCACCGAACCCAGTACCCCGATACCGACGATGGCCAGCGCCACCCATAAGACAGTCTCGTTATCAGCCTCGCTTTCGGCGCTGCTGGTCGTCTCTACCTCGCCGTTTGGGGCGGGGCTATCCGTGCTGATACCGCCGGGATTCTCGACGATAAGCGTGAGGTAACGTTCACCTTCGTTTCCTAGTTCATCGCGTGCGGATATGCGCAAAGTAAGCAAACTATCATCTATCATGTCGGGCGTAAGCGTATAGGACGGGCTGGCGGGGTCAAGGTCGGCTAGCGGCAAAACGCGCCCGCTGCGGCTGTCGACGCGTTCCAGTTTCAAGGTGTCTAGCTCGAGACCAGGCGCGACGACATCCACACGCAGTGTGTGCGGAAGGGTGAGGTGTTGGCCGTTTTCAAGCTCGGCAAAACGCAACTCAATGAAGCCAGAACGGGCGATAAAGGCTGTTTGTGCGACAGGGCTCAGGACTCCCCGGGCTGCCGCTACGACGGAGAGGCTGTGGGTTGTGTCATTGGCAGGGAGTGGGAGTGTAACGGATACGCGATATTCGGTTTCGAGGATATTGGCGATGACCTGTGCCATTTCAGGGAGATAGGCATCATCGTCGTAGTTTTTTGGCTCACTATCGTCACGGGTTTCACCCGGATGGGTCACCATTACCCCACCCGTATCGCGGGCCAGCATCGCAAGCTCAACGGCGGTTTGCCCTTCGACGACCTCGCCTTCAGCATCTTCTGTCTCGAAGTAAACCACATGGATCACTGTGTCGCGCTCCAGGGCCAGGGCACGGACCGCGTCGAGGTCCTGGTCGCCGCCAATGCTGTCGGCGGGCACATCGGTGAAGACCACCACCGTTGGCCTGACCTGGGGAGCTGGGGTCACCAGAGCTTCAACCGCCCGGTAGATACCGTCACCAACGACATTCCCACTGCGGTTGACGACCGGGCTGAGTCCGGACAGATGCATGGCATTGATCGCGGCGTTATGGTCTGGCGACAGGGGCTGGAGCAAGTCGACTTGACGATGATCCATAGTGACAATCCCGACCTGATCCTGGACATCCAGCGATGCAATCAACAGGCCGGCCGCATCGCGCATGTGTTCGAACTCGGTTGCGGTGATGCTGCTGGTCAGATCAAGAACGACCAACAGATGAACCGGGCGATTCGACGCGGCACCTGCTTCGACGTCATCAATAGATAGGGTATCCTGGCCGTTTATCGTGACAAGAAAATCCTCAGCGCCCAGATTGTTGATAGGTTCCTGGGTGTTGGTGTCGATTACCGTTAGATAAGCCGCGACATGGGGATAGCTACGGTCATCCAGCGTCAGAATATCGACCTGAACGGCAGGCGGGGTATCGTCCTGAGCATTGAGGGGTATTGCCAGCACGGAGGCTACGATCAGCAGAGCGGTGATCGAGATAGGATGGCGCTTCATATCTACCTGGAAAAATCTGACTGAACACGATCAACTCACCCGCATTATATCAATCAAGCGGTCGCTGTGCTTCAATTACAACCCAATCGCCGGACAAACGTCGTTTATAGGGTTCCAGGCCTGTGTGCCGCAGCGCCGTTTCGACTTCATCCGCCTGGTCTTCGATAATCCCGCCGAAAACCCCGATCCCGCCTGGGCGAATCACCTGCCCCAGTCCCTGGTCACACATCTGGATGATGACATGGGCCAGGATGTTGACCAGCGCCAAATCGAATCGACGCGCACTGTGCAATACCGTTTCCAGGCTGCCTTGCTGAGCGTGAATCATCGAATCGACATTATTGAAGCGGGCGTTCTCCAGGGTAGCCTGGACGGCGATTTCATCAGTATCCAACGCGACAACCTTTGTTGCTTGAAAACGCGCGGCGGCAATACTCAAGATACCTGATCCCGATCCCAGATCAAGGACACTCAGCCCTGGTCGCCCTTGCATGATTTCTTCCAGCGCGACCAAACATAGTTGGGTACTGGGATGGGTGCCCGTGCCGAAAGCCATCCCCGGGTCGAGGCTGATTACAAGATCATCGGCACCGGCTTCCACATCGATCCACCGTGGGCGAATGTAGATGCGCCGCCCCAAACGTAGCGGCTGATAGTGTTTCTTCCAGGCTTCGGCCCAATCCTCTTCATCCAGTAATTGGAAGGTTGGCTCTGGCATCGGTTGGATCATCCTCATGTAGCGCAACGCATCCCGCAGTTGTTGTTGGATGTCTTGGGTGCGGGCGTTTACGGGCAAGTAGGCGCGGACTTTGAGAGTCTCTGGCACCGGGATTTCGTCCTCCCAGGTTTCGATCTCAAATCCCGCCTGCTCAATGACCACACCTTGATGACCGTAGCGGTGCAATAGATCAACCAGGACCTCGGTTGTCTCATTATCTGCTTCAAATGAGACTTCCATCCATTGGGATGCTTCCGGCATCTTCAAACCTCCTGGATCAAAAATCGGGCGAAGCCGCAATGCCGCGGTCTCGCCCGTTGTGATTGGGTTATCGGCTGACAATCAGTCACTCGGCGCCGAACAAGCCAGCCATGCGCTCCAGCAGACCTTTACCAGCCTTCTGGGGTTTGATTTCGGTACCCAGGGCATCTCCCAGTTCCTCGAATAGCTCACGCTGGCGCTGGGTGAGTTTGGTGGGTACTTCCACGTTGAGAATCACCAATTGGTCACCGCGGCCGGCTACACTCCCATCGCGACGCAGGCGTGGCACCCCCTGGCCTTTCAGGCGTACAACAGCACCTGTCTGGGTGCCAGGCTTGACGGTGATGTCATTTTCGCCTTCAAGCGTTGGCACCTTGATGGTATCGCCCAGCGCGGCCTGGGCAACGTTGATTGACATGTCAAGAATGATGTCGGTATCGCGGCGCTGGAAGTACTCATGGGGTTCAACCGTCACAAAGACGTAAAGATTCCCCCGGGGGCCGCCCATGACACCCGGTTCACCTTCTCCACTAAGGCGGATCCGCATACCGGTATCAACGCCGGGCGGCACATTGACTGCCAAGGTCCGTTTCTGGGGAACATACCCGGCGCCCTGGCAATTGTTGCAGGGGGTCTCGACGATCTTGCCGCTGCCTTCACAACGCGGAGAATCGTCCTCGTTGATAATCCTGCCGAAGATGGCTGATC
>JAADYW010000287.1 GCA_010092845.1 Chloroflexota bacterium | reverse complement strand
CGTTTCTTGGAATCGATTTCGCACTGCCGATAGCCAGGTGTGATCTTGCCTGCTTGGTTTTCATCGTATTGTCGGCTGGTACGCAACACAGTATTGCCGCCGCGTCCTTCAGCCAATTCCACACCTTCAAAGGTGACCGGCAATTTCAGGTCGCGTACTACTCGAAAAACATCATTCAGGTTGATAACCTTGCGTTGGTGATCTTCTAGCGGCCCGGTCGGGCGCGACTCAGCCAGCTTCTTGACGCCAAAAACCTTGAGGGGACACCCGACAAGTTCAGCCAGCGCGCGGCCAGCTTGTTGTGCTTCGGACGCGAATTTCTGATTGGGCCCGGGTGGCCACTGCGCCAGCTCAACCCAGCGCGGATCGTCCTCAGGTCTGTTTGAAACATGCAACCCGAGCCGCCAGCATTTTCCTTTCGGATCATAGCCGGCTACAATGGCGCGTACGTAGTCGATGCCCAGCTTATTGCCGGGTAAGCCGCGTGGTTGTCCAAAATCCGAGTGGTACTCCAGAATATTGGAGCCTTTAAGGAGCTCAACCAGCAACTTTGGCAGTAGGCGTTCACTTTGCTCGTAGATACGCCATGCGCTCGCATCGATTTCAATATCTATGTCCTTGGCGGGTATCGTTATCATTCAGGTACCCCCTTAAACCAGGTAGAAACTTAGAAAAACTTAACGTGTCCATATTAAGCATAGCACAATTCTCTAAATGGGATGTCCCCAAACCTAAACCAAGCAGGTTACATGCGAATTTCTGACTTTGACGACCAAATCAGCGCCACTTGAATTCCAGACTCGTAGAAGGCCAGTCATGACCTCCCTTGATACCACCTGGCAGTTTCCCCATCGACGCTTCAATCCGCTCAGCGGCGAATGGGTTCTGGTAAGCCCACAGCGAACGAAGCGCCCCTGGCAGGGCCAGACTGAGACGCCGGTCGAGTCGGAGCAACCTGCCTATGATGCCAACTGCTATTTGTGCCCCGGAAACAAGCGTGCTGGCGAGCAGGTGAATCCCCGATACGCGCACACATATGTCTTTGATAATGATTTTCCAGCGCTACTGCCGGATATCCAACCGCGAACGGAAAAGGACCATCCGCTTTTCCAGGCGGCGAGCGAACGCGGTCTGTGTCGGGTGATCTGCTTTTCACCGCGCCACGATTTAACGTTGGCTCAGATGTCTGCAGCCGGGATTGGGAGGGTAGTCGCAACCTGGATCGACCAAACCGAGGATATCCGCCAGCGTCGGTGGATGTCGTACATTCAGATTTTTGAGAACAAGGGTGAGATGATGGGGTGCTCCAATCCGCATCCGCACGGCCAGATTTGGGCGACAGAACATCTGCCTCGCGAGGTGGAGAAAGAAGCCCGCACACAGTCTGACTACTACCGTGAGCACGGGCATACTATGCTGTCTGCGGTCATGGATCACGAACATGCGCAGGGCTCCAGGTTGGTCTATCACAATGCACATTGGACCGTTCTGGTGCCGTTTTGGGCGGTGTGGCCTTTTGAGGTGCTGGTTGTTAGCCACCGCCCGATCCAATGGTTGCCGGACCTGACCTCTTCAGAACGCGAAGCGCTGGCCGTGGCTATTTCGGGTTTGACGATCCGGTACGATAATCTCTTTAAGACCTCATTCCCTTACAGCATGGGCTTTCATCAGGCTCCGGTAAACCAGGGACCGCAGCCGCACTGGCACCTGCATGCGCATTTTTACCCGCCACTCTTACGAAGTGCGACAATTAAGAAGCATATGGTCGGCTATGAGATGCTCGGCACGCCCCAGCGCGATTTCACGCCGGAAGCTGCGGCTGATAAGCTCCGCCAGCAGTCAGGCATCCGCTTTTCTGAAGAAGGGTAGGCGGCATGGAACACCGTGATGTGGTGGTAGACGCGTTTCGCCGGCATTATCGTTGTGCTCCCACAATACTGGTACGTGCTCCTGGGCGGGCAAATCTTATAGGTGAACACACAGATTACAACGATGGCTTCGTCATGCCGATGGCCATCCACCGCGCGGTGTTGCTGGCAGCGGCGCAGCAGTCAGGAGACCAGGTGCAGGTCTGCTCTTTGGATTACGGAAGCGAGGTTGCTGAGTTCTCGTCGCAAATTGACCCCGATGCTGAATTGCCACATTGGGCACGGTATGTCGGCGGGGCCTGGTGGCTTCTGCGCCAGCGAGGTGTTGTACCACCAGGTGCCAAGGTTATGATTGGCGGTGATATTCCGATCGGTGTCGGCATGTCTTCATCGGCGGCGCTGGGTGTCGCGGTGATCGAACTTGTATTGGCGCTGACGGAGCAGTCTGGCCTTTCGCAGGCAGACAAGGCGCTGCTGGCCGTCGAGTTGGAGCACGAGTTCCTGGGCACGCCGTGCGGTGTCATGGATCAAATGGCATCCGCGTCAGGTATTGCAGGCCATGCGATGCTATTGGATTGCCGTAGCCTTGAGATCACGCCTGTTTCGATGCCTGACCAGGCGCAGGTAGTGATCATCAACTCAGGAAAGTCGCGTGCACTGGCCTCATCCGCTTACGCAGAACGCCGCCGGCAGTGCGAGCAAGCCGCTGCTATCCTCGGGGTGAGTGCGCTGCGCGATGCTACGCTTGATATGATCGAAGCCGCTCATGAGCTGCTGGGGCCAATTCTCAGCCAGCGGGCCCGGCATGTGGTGACTGAGAACAATCGGACCCTCCAGATGCATTCCGCATTAGCCAGTGCTGATCTGGCCATGGCAGGTAACCTCCTGAATCGTAGCCATACCAGCTTGAGAGATGACTATGCTGTGTCTGTCTGGGAGATGGATCAGCTGGTGCAAACTACCCAGCAGGCTGATGGTTGTTTTGGGGCGCGGATGATGGGTGGGGGTTTCGGGGGGTGTGCGGTGAGTCTTGTGGAAGCCGCAGCGGTCGATGCCTTTATCGAGGACGTCGGTGCGGCCTATGAGCAGGTGACTGAGTTGCGGGCGGAGTTTTACGTCTGTGCTCCGGGAGGTGGGAGTCATGTTCAGTATCTTGAAACCGGATAAACGAAATAGTGGGACAAAGCGAAAATTGTGGTAAGATTGATTCTAGCCCGGGCATGTTTGACGAAATCCCAGGTCTGTGCATACTATGAGCCGGTGAGGGCCTTGCCGGGTCGATAAAAACGGGAAGTGAAGCGCCAATGAAGAAATATCTGATCATCAATGCCGATGATCTGGGTATGTCTACTGGAATCAACCGAGGTATTCTGAAGGCGCATCTTGACGGCGTTGTGTCTTCGACAACGGTGATGGCCAATATGCCGCATACCTCTGAAGGGATCCGCCTGGTCCAGGAAGAGGCACCTTCTTTGGGCCTGGGCTTGCACTTCAACTTGACCTATGGACGACCCGTTCTACCCCCCGAGAGAGTGTCCAGCCTTGTCCAACCCGATGGGACCTTTCACTCGATTGATCGATTTCTCGACGGTGTCGTTGAGTATCGCATCGATCATATTCGGGCTGAGATGCAAGCCCAGCTCGACCGGTTCATTGAGATCAGCCGGGCTACACCGGACCATTTCGATAGCCATCACTTCTTCGCCTATTTGCAGCCGGTGGCCTTTGATACGCTGCTCAAACTATCCTCCCGGCACAAAGTGCCGGTACGCAATGGGGCTGTGTTTATGAACGCTGCCATGTTGCGCGAGGCGCTAGAGCATATCCAGATACGGTTGCCAGATACGACACACTTGGTCAATCAACTGCGGAATGTTTATGCTGCCAACGTGCGTCCACGGTGGCCCGCCAGCCTGGAAATGCGCTTTTATGATGAGAGTGCCACTACTGAGATGCTCCACACGATCCTTCAGAATCTCCCCGCCGGGGTCACCGAGGTCATGTGTCACCCCGGATATGCCGATGACCTTGAATCGCGCTATGCTTTGCAACGTGAGCGCGAAATCGTGGTTTTGACAGACGCCAGTATTCGCGACTTCTTGGCAGAAGCCGATATTGACCTCATCACTTTTGCTGAATTACCGCTGGTGTGAGAATAGCCTGTTTTACAGCCAAATGAGGGTGGCTAGTACCAGGTGAAACTCAGCGTTTGGGAAATGCGTACATGGTGTTAGTAGCGGATTTCACGTAGGCTATGAGTGGCCTGTTGATAAGCTATAAGGAATCGTACCGCCATGCCGCAAATGCTCGTCGTCGAAGACAACGCCAACATCACCGCCCTCTATAGCCGCCTCCTGTTCCAGTATGATTATGTCAGTGCGCAATCGGCTGAAGAAGCGATCGCCTGGTTGCAGCAGGAACCGTTCCGCGTTGTTATCCTCGATTTACATCTTGCGGACTCGGGGTCCTCAGGCTTTTCGGTGCTCCGATTCATTCGGCGCCAGTCGGAGCTGGCGGCCACACGGGTCCTCGTGATTTCGTCTGATGATGGGCTACGCAAATCATGTGAAGCAATTGGTATTGATGGCTGGATGACAAAGCCGGTGTCAGTCCAGGCCTTTGTTGATCATATTGAGGCGCTGCTACCGCAATGGTCGTAGGGACTAACCCTGTGCCGCTGCTCGGAATTCCGGAAGGTAGATGACCTGATGCGTACGCCGTGCTTCCTCAGCGGCAAAGGCTAGGATATGGCTTTCTAGTGACTCTTCTACTGTGGTCAGATGGGGGGCCGGGCGCCCTTGCACGGCGCTTAGGAAGCTCCGAACCACCCCAAAATCGCCACCGCCGTGCGCGCTCGAATCGCGGGCAGCCACAGGTATTGCCTCACTTGTTCCCGCGAGATGGTCGACAATCTTAATTGCGTGCCCTCGTGCCGAGAAGCGCCCATATAGCGTTGCTTTGGTGCCGTCATAGCGCATTGTGCGGCATTCTTCATTGCCGTGGCCGTTCATGGTTAGCGTGACTGTTGTCCCTGTGCTGAGCTGCATGTTGACTGTCTGATGATCGACCACGTCGTTGTCACAGGTATACACACACCGGCCATAAGGCCCATCGCGTAACGCCTCCAGACGCGCGTCAATACTCGGCGTGAAAGTGACGGCATTCCAGGGCCAGTCATCGATACTCTGTGCATATAGCCGCGGGGCGTAGAACTTGCAGCTATCCGCTGCTGGGCAATCATCCAGGCAGCGCGCAGTCGCACCTGGTGGCGCTTGCTCTGGTCGAAAATGTGTCAGCTCGCCGAAAGAGTTGAGCCAGACCACCGGCGCCCCCAGGATCCAATGCAGCATGTCAAAATCATGACAGCACTTGGTCAAGATCATCGGACCAGACGTATCCGTGGCGCGCCAGTTCCCGCGTACATAGCTGTGAGCCATATGCCAGAAGACGAGGTTTTCCCGGTGATCAACGCTAATGACGTCGCCGAGTCGCCCAGACTGCACAATGTGCCGAAGCGTCTCCCAGAAGGGCGCATAGCGTAGCACATGGCAGATTTGAAGCAGCCTGCCGGCCTTCTCGGCAGCGCGGGTGAGCGCTATGGTGTCGGTAAGGGTTGGTGCGATCGGTTTTTCCAGGAGCACGTCATATCCGCGCGACATCAAGGCCAGGGTAGAGGGAACATGCATCGCGTCCATTGTACAATTGAGCGCTACATCGGCGAGTTTCTCTCCGGCGGCAATTTCTGCCCACGAACGAAAACATTGCTTTTCTGAAAGATGGTATTTCGCTGCGAAATGGCGCCGACGTGCATTCTCTGGTTCTGCAACGGCGACGATTTTCATCTCGTCCGGATGTTGTAGGGCAAAGTCTGCATAGCTGTGGCCGCGGATACCAGCGCCGATCACAATGGCTTGCAAATGCATAAGTCAGATCCTTGTGGGTAAGTCATAAACAGGTCTCGCACTGG
>JAADYW010000052.1 GCA_010092845.1 Chloroflexota bacterium | reverse complement strand
TCCGTGTTTTCGATCGGGCGGTAGGGGTGTTGAACGTCAATAGTGATATGCCATTTCGCTTCACGGATGAGGATGTTGAGCTAGCGAAAGCATTTAGTGATCAGGCCAGCGTTGCGCTTCAGAACGCCCGCTTGCATGAACGTGAAGTGAAACGGCTTGAAGATGAGTTGAAAGTTGCCCGCAATATCCAGTCGAGTCTACTACCCTCGGTGACGCCTGACGTATCCGAGCTTGAAATCGCTGTCGAGTCCTTGCCTGCCCAGCAAGTCAGCGGTGACTATTTCCAGTTTGTGCCGCTGCCTGATGGCCGCATAGGGATCTTCGTGGGTGATGTGAGCGGTAAAGGAATGCCGGCGGCAATGATCATGGCCGTGATTACTACTGCGCTGCGTGATGAGGTCATCCGTCACCGTGAACCCGGTCAACTTCTGAACACTTTGAACGAACGGCTGCTGGAGCGACTGCTGCAAAACCAGATGAATTGTGCCCTTTTGGCAGCGATCTTCGATCCCGCAACCTATCATCTGGCCATCTCGAATGCAGGGATGGTGCAGCCCTACTGGCGCAATGGAAGTCAGGTGTGGGATTTTCTTGATGTCGGCGGCTACCCGTTGGGGGCCTCGCAACGGAGCAATTACTCGGCAAAAGTGATCGATTTTGCTCCTGGTTCGTTGATGGTCTTGTTCAGTGATGGCATTATTGAGGCCCAGGACGCACGCGGTGAATTCTTCGGCTTCGAGCGCTTTGAGAAGCTACTGGACTCGATGCCGTCGACTATTACGGCATCAGAAGCGGTGCGGCAGATCCTCCACGCAGTCGAGAACCATCTGGAGGGGATCGAACGCCAGGATGACATTACCGTCATGGTGATTCGCGGTGTCGAGGTCGCTAAGGGGACACAACATGGCCCCGCGATGCCAGATGAGATTGTCGAGGCTATGATGCCGGGGGCCTTGAGTGGGGGCGTCAAGCCCCATGCTTTGCGGGATACTTATGCCAACATCGCAACGGCAGCTCCCCAACGGCGAACGGCACCCGGTGAGGATGGCTACTTGCCGCCCCGCGAGAACGTAGAGCTCTTCTTACCAAGCATTCTTGGTTACGAGATGATAGCACGCAGCGCGGCTGAGGCACTGGCAGTCCAGATGGGTTTCAGCGATGATCGCATCAATGATTTGAAGACTGCTATCGCTGAAGCCTGCATGAACGCTATTGAGCATGGCAATCTGGAAGATCGCTCGACATCGGTTAGGGTGCTTCTGAGCGTTTCAGCCAATAGACTAGAGGCGCGCGTTGTTGACCGCGGCCGCCGGCCATTGCCTGACCCGTTCCCGGTCCCAGGTGCCGGCAATAATTCGCGTGGGTGGGGCATGTTCTTTATTCAAAATCTGATGGATGAAGTTGAGGTTCAGAAAACACCGGACGGGAATATGATCCGCATGTCGCTTTTCCTGGGCAAGGATGACGAATTCTACGCGCAGATAGAACCATCTCCAGATGCTTCAGAGTGGGTCGACCAGAATGAGTAAGGGAGGGGCTTGATGACTTCCAAGGAAGTCACGTTTCGTCAAGATAGTAATCTGGGTTTTCTTGATTTTCCGCGCGATGTAATCGCCCAGACGCGCGAGTCAGCATATGCTGCCTATAACCAGTTGGCGATTAATGGTACTGAAATTGTTGCCTTGAACTTTGAAGCGAGTGACTATCTCAACAGTGCTGGTATCGGGTTGGTCATCAGCCTCGTAGAAGATGCAACCCGTGCTGGGCGCGAGGTCTATGCATACGGATTGTCGTCTCACTATCGCAAGTTGTTTAGTATGGTTGGGCTGACCGAGCGGCTTACCCTCGTGCCAAATGAACAGGCCATGCGTGAGCAACTGCAATAGACCGCTCCCGTTGTATTCTGAAAAGTGGGTTGTGGGTTTCGTGGTCGGCTATATCTAGCCGTGTCATGGTCCTACGGCTTGTCCGCCAGCCAACGCCTAATGTGGCCAAGGTAACCACCAATTAGCTTGAGACTAACTTCCTGCTATTTGCCCGACGCGCTCAGAAGCCTCGTGTCAATTTAGTACATCCAGTCTCTGGGATGGCTGAAGCTAAGATACGGGTGTAGCCTCCTGATGAGACCACACCCCTACTGCTAGTACTCAGCCACTGTGGGGTCAATCTGGCGCGCCCAGGCGTTGATGCCGCCGGCGATGTTGGCGGCGTTGTTATAGCCATGCTCTTGCAACCGGCGTACAACTTCCGCACTGCGGCCACCACTCCGGCACAAGACCATCACCGGAACATCACGCGGAATCTCGTCCAGATGCGCCAAAACCTCGCTTTGACGGATGAAGGTTGCTGGTTCCAGCTTGCTGATATCCCATTCGTGAGGTTCACGCACATCCAGCACGACGATCTCTTCACCACTATCCAGGCGTTCCTTCAGCTGTTGGACGTCAATGGTGGGCACTAGGCCTTCAGCCTGCGCTGACTGCGTGTACGTGCTGTTGTCGTGGGCTGGCATGCCACAGAATTGCTCGTAGTCGATGAGTTCGGTTACGGTAGGTGACTCGCCACAGACCGGGCAGGCCGGATTCTTGCGTACCTTGACGGCATCGAAGGTCATGTCAAGGGCATCATATAATAGCAGCCGTCCGATCAGCGGTTGGCCTACGCCGAGAAAGAGTTTGATCGCTTCCGTGGCTTGAAGAGTGCCAATCGTCCCAGGCAAGATGCCCAGCACCCCCCCCTCGGCGCAGTTGGGGACGAGGCCCGGCGGCGGCGGCTCAGGGAACATGCACCGGTAGCAGGGCCCTTCGGGGGCGCCGAACACTGAGACTTGCCCCTCAAAGCGAAAGATGCTGCCATAGACATTCAGTTTGCCCAGCATGATACAGGCATCATTGACCAGATAACGCGTTGGGAAGTTGTCTGTCCCGTCAATAACGATGTCGTAGTCCTTGATGATCTCCAGGGCGTTGTCACTGGTCAGCGGTACCGCGTAGCGGACAAGCTTAACGTGAGGATTGATATCAGATAGCGTATCTACGGCCGAGTCGAGCTTGGAACGGCCGATATCTGCCGTGCCATGTATGATCTGGCGCTGAAGATTGGTCGTGTCGACAGTATCGTAATCGACTAGGCCTATCGTACCGATTCCGGCGGCCGCCAGATAGATGCTTGTTGGGCTGCCAAGGCCGCCCGTTCCAACAACCAGAACGCGGGCGTTCTTGAGTTTCTTCTGCCCTTCGACCCCGACTTCGGGCATGATCAGGTGACGACTATAGCGCTTGACTTCCTCTGGACTCAATGTCACTTCGCTGGGGTCAATGATAGTGGTCTCGATTGCCATGATCTTGTTCCCTATTCTGTCTTCGATGAATGCGAACGTGGGCTGACTAAGTCTCTAAGCTGACGCAGCAGGGTTGGGGCTGAGGCAACACCATAATTGACGGCCTGAGGTGTACCTTTCGTGTCGAGCACAAACGTTGTGGGCAAGCTCATAACCCCCCAGCGTTGGGCCGCCTCGTGCTGCTGGTCGGCATCTACTTCGATGATCTGGATGCGGTTGGGCCCGAGCTCTTCACTCAGGCTGATAAGGACTGGGTGCTGGCTGAATCGACAGGCCGCGCAATGCTCGGATGTGAAATACAGTATTGCGGGTCTGCCAGGCTGAAATCGTGCCAACAACGGATCAGCCTGATAGCGCCCCTGGGCACGTCGCAGAGCCCAGCGATTCGACGCATGGAAGGCGAGCAAGCCTAACATTATCAAGACGATACTCAACAAAATGCGTTCAGGATCCATCGGGCTGCTCCTTGCTGGATACTATTGGGTTACCGGTTCTTTGGTGAAGCCTGGGACATTCCGCTTGCTGAGCTGGTAGTAGACAAAGCAACCCAGACAGAAACCCGCGAACAGGTTTAGCGCGGCCAGGGCAATCACCAGCCACGCCAGCGCCCAGCCGACAATGGTCAGCTCGGAAACGAGCGCCACTGCGCTTGCCAATGTGACAAACCCGCCCAATCCCTGGGCGAAGCGATGTGGCTCTGGGTTATCAGGGCGAAGGTCTGGCTTTACGATCCCCGCTGGCTTCAGAATATGCTGGTAGATGCGTTTGAAGAGGCTCGCCGGCGGGAAGAGCGTGCCGGCAAGCATCACAACGGCCACGAAGGCAACAATGGGCACCAGGTCAGTGATGAATCCCAGGATCAGGAAACTGATGATGCTTGCCTGGTTGACACGTAGGGCACTCTGGTCAATGCTTCGCATAGTCATGAGACAAACACCACTAAACCACCAGCAATACTGGGGATGATACGCAGTCGATCATCCGAATGTACGCCCGTCTCAAGTCCCTGACGAAACCGGATATCCTCATCACCGATGAAGATATTAACGAAATCACGTAACTGCCCATCATTGAACAAATGGCTACGTAACTCAGGAAACTGACCAGTCAAATCTTCCAGAACAGCAGCAACGGTATCACCACTCACTGTGATTTCCGCTTGACCCCCGGTATACGCACGCAACGGTGTTGGAATTTTGATTGATGTCATAACGATTTGCCCCTCCTCGGGCATTTTCAGTCACAGAATCACCGCTTTGCTTACTCAAGTCGGCTGAATAGCTAGCTCACCTTCATCAAACCCACTTCGATCATCTTGTAGCTGCCACACCCGCATTTCGACCGCCTCTGCGGATCGAACCGAGACAATCACATATGCAAAATGCGGCCACGCATGGACACGGTCAAACTCAGAAGGAATCGCAGGTGCATCCGGATGCGAGTGGTAGTATCCCAGCAGGACCAGACCGCGGGCATCCGCATCATCCTCAAACCGTTGAAAGGCACCATCCTCCGCTAGAAAGCGGTGGAATTGCTCCTCCGCCTCAAAGACGTTTTCTACGGGATGGACCTCTGTTACAGTTCGTTGATCAGCCGCAAGTGTCCCGATCAAGAATCCTCCGCCTTCGTTGGGAAACGTAGCTATAAGATGGCGCAAGATATCTTGATAAAGCTTCTCTGCGATTACCAATCTCATCATTCTGCAACCCAGAAGTTGTCAGACAGATACTTGTAGGCGTTATCCGGAAATACCGTCACCACCATCCCTGGCTGAGCAATGGTGTCAAGCTCTGTGGCCACTTGCAGAGCCGCAACCATGGCTGCCGCAGCGCTCACCCCAACGAGGTAGCCTTCTTCACGCGCCAGGCGTCGTGCCATTGCATAGGCGGCCTCTGTATTGACGGCCAGATTGCGCGTGGCCAGCGTGTCATCGTAGATGCCAGGCCTGATCGCGGTGCCAATATGTTTCAAGCCTTCAAGACCGTTAAATGGCGAATCCGGCTGAAATGAAATCGTCTCAATCGCGGGATTGTAGTCCTTGAGGCGTCGTGATGTGCCAACGAAAGTGCCGGTAGTTCCCAGCCCAGCGATAAAGTGGGTGACCTTGCCCCCGGTCTGGTACCAGATTTCAGGCGCCGTGGTGCGATAGTGAGCTTGCCAGTTTGCCGGATTGTTGTACTGGTTAGCGTAGAAATAGCGATCGGGCTCGGCCGCGGCCAGCTCCCGTACGGCTTCCAGGGCGCCATCGGAGCCTTCGAGCGGGTCGGTCAAAGTAAGCTCAACCCCATAGGCCCGCAGGATCTTCAGCCGCTCTGGGCTGGCATTGGCCGGCACAAAGAGACGGACAGGGTAACCCTTGGCCGAGCCGATCATAGCGTAGGCAATGCCAGTGTTGCCGCTGGTGCTATCTAGGATGACCTTACCCGGCTGTAAGACGCCATCAGCCTCGGCGGTTTCGATAATGCTCAGCGCCGCCCGGTCCTTGATACTTCCACCGGGATTGTACCATTCGGCTTTGGCATAGACCTGCACGTTGTCAGAAAGATGCTGCGTAATTCGTCGGAATCCGACGAGTGGTGTATTCCCGACGAGTGATACGATGTCTTTGCCCGGATGAACCAGGGCATTTGCGTGTTGGCGTGTCTTCGGATGTTGGATCGCAAGTGCCATGTCAGATTCCCTATTCGTTGGCTTCAGATGGTGCTTAAAACACAAAACCAGCAGGCAAAATGAAAGGCGGAGATCTCCCTTTACTGAGCTAGGAACAGCGGTTTGCCGCTGTTTCAGGGACGCTCCACCTATTTGCTGCTGGTTTTATCAGTGATTACCGTTTGGATTCAGGCTTTAAGGTCCGTAACGGTGCATGTGCGCAACTGGCGGTGGGTTAACGCCCCTGGTTCTCACACATACACATACAACAGGTAAGCATTGTTATTGTCATCCTCAGATTTGAGTGTTCACGACGAACGAGATGCTTATGCTATATCGAACCGTTTAAGACTAGGTATCTTACGTGAGTTTATGCAACTCTCCACTCGTTGTCAACCGGTCTCAAGCCATGAAGTGATATATCCATGCTTCATGCAGATTGCGTCCCGCAAGAGGAGTGATCTGGGGTCATGTTGCTGGCGGAGTTTGCCGCACTAAATAGCGAGTATTGACCGTGCTCCTATTGGGCAACGGACGTAATGAGGATTTCGTTAGAAAACGGGCCGACCTGACCGCTGCTGTCGATTGCGGCAATTGCAACTGCTTCGTAGACCCGCAGGTCCGGCCAGGTGAAGCCGGTCACATCCACGGTGATTTCCTGGTCGTAGACCAACGACCCGGGCCGGCGCAGTGCCAGCACGTAGCGATCGGCATCACGGCTTGGCAACCACTCGATCCGCCAGTTGGCCGGGTTGATGCGGATATCCTGGGGGGGTGGTGGGCCATCGGCCAGGATCAGCAGTGTGGCTAGCGCCACCTTTGTGGTTCGCTGCAAATAGGCCGCGTCAATGTCTTCGGTGCTGTCGCGCAGGTTGTGCATTCGCGTTGCATCGTCGGCCTGCTCAATGAAACGGATTGACGGGAAGCCGGCTTCAGTGAAGGGGATGTGATCGCCCCAACGGCCTGGCCGATCAACATCGTCCTGTACCCATACCTTCATATCTGGTACGAAATACCGCGCGGCGAATTCAGAGAGGCGGGCGAGCTGGCGAGACTGCGAGCTGTTTGGTTTGCTCGAGAAGACGCGCATCTCGTTATCATGGCGGCTGCCGTCGGGGCCGGTTGGGCTGCCGATCATGTCCAGGTTCATGACAGCGCGCAGTGGAATGTTATTGGGCTTGATAAACTCCTCAACATACGCCTTGCTGCCATACATGCCCAGCTCTTCACCGGAGAAGAATACGAAGATAACGGTGGCACGATGCGGCTTCTGGGCAATGATGCGCGCTATCTCGAGAACAGCGGCAACCCCCGTTCCGTTGTCGTTTGCGCCTGGCTGCCGGGTAGCCCCGATATCGCTAATAGTGTCATAGTGCGCCCCTACCAGAACAATGCCGGCGTCGGGGTCTGTACCGTTCACCACCATGACAATGTTCTCCGCATAGATCCCTTCGCCACCCCAGTTGAACTGAAACTGGTGCGTATAGGCGTCGATGCGTACATTGGGGTTCTCCGTCTGGAGCTTATAGAGCTCGGTCAGGATGTAGTCGCGTGCCGCATAAATTCCCTTGGATTGGGACGGTTCGTAGAGTGTATACCGATCCTCAAAGTTGACCAGGGTCGTGATCGTGTTCCAGAGGCGGTTGCTATCGACCAATGCCAGTTGACCCTGCATCGACTGGCCGGCGGGTGCGCCTGCAACGAAGTCGCCGGGGAGTTGCGGGGCATTGGCGGGATCCTGCGCCTGCACCGTGAACTGAGGCCCTATCGTGCTCTGAGGTGTGGTTGTTGCCTGGCTGACCGGGGTGCGAGGTGGCAGGGTCGCTGGAGGCTCCGCGGTCAGCGAGCACGCTAATGTGCCAACCATGAGCGCCAATACGACGATTAAAGGATTCCGGAGTAAGTGCTTCATTGCCATGGCTTCCATTTTAGCATCTTTGGGCTTGGGCCACATTATACGGAAATTCGATGATTTTTGTACTGTATGTTGACAGGTAACAGTCTTTTCGATAAAAATGCAATCTGATAATCGCTGGAGGATAGCAAAATGGCCAAAAAGAAGAAAGACCGAAGCTGGGTCCGGATGGTGAGTACTGAGAGTACTCATGTCTACTACACTGAGAAGAACAAGCGCAATGACAGTGCTCGGCTGGAGCTCCGCAAATACGACCCAACACTCCGTCGTCATGTGTTGTATCGGGAAAGCAAATAGCTGCCCCTATCAACGCTTGGTATGCTGAAGCGGCCGTCTGCAATCATCCAGACGGCCGTTTTCGTTGGTATGTCGGTCAATCCAGTGGGAATTGCTCGAGGATTGGCCACTCGCATGCTTCAGCAGCCTGGTCGGGGTCACAAATCACTGGCAGGGGCTCGCTGGGCGCGAGATAGTGATATATCTTCACCCCCAGCGTATACACCCCCGGTGCCAGATCCGCCGGCAACGCTAGTCGGTGTTCATCGAATACCAGTTCATTGGCTGCCCAACTGCTCGTAGGCCGCTGGCCGTTGAGGGGCGGCCCATCATGATTATTGACCAACAGACCGCTGGAATCGAGCAGGAAAACCGAGAAGCTGTAGTCCAGCGCCGGGCGTTGATCAGCAGTCCAGAGAAGTTGTACCCTTAATGTCTCGCCAGCCTTCACATCACCATAGATGGCGTAATTCTCGAGGCTGAAGGTGACACGCTCATCACCTCCAAAGGCTGCTACCGAGTCCGCCGGACGGCGGTCATAACGATGGGTATAGATGAGATTTCCGGCGTGGTCTGTAGTGAGCGACGCACTCAACTCGAAGCCAGCCTGCGCGAAGATACCGGCGTATTGTCGCTCGGTTATTGGCTCGCTGCGCCAATAGATGACCCAGAACGCATCTTCTTCCTGGATCTGGCTCAGGACAAAGGGAAGGAACTGGGTCT
>JAADYW010000286.1 GCA_010092845.1 Chloroflexota bacterium | reverse complement strand
TTCGCCCATTTTTTGTCGCTGTCCTCGCCCCTTTAACCTGGGGCTGGACACAGGTCCGACATGTTCAACCCCGTTGATCTATTATCGACACACAGTTTTAGTGTATTGAAAGGAGACAAGGATGCAACACTATTATGTACAATTTTATGCAAATCAAACACAATAGCCGCTTATTTTTACGAGCGCAGCTGGCACGTTCCGGCAACTACCACGCCCGTGCCTGTCTGACGCTGACCGCCATCCACCCGGACGGGCGACATCGCACGCCTTCGCGTCATATACCGCTGGATCGCCCAGACCTGCTGGACGAGGCGCTGGCACGATTGGTGGCGACCAATCAACTCGGTTGGGACCCGTTCGTCGCGGTCGGCCTACCCAGGCACGGGCTGACCCGCTACCAGCAGGGTACTTGTCCAGGTGCTGTCCTTCCCAACCCGAAATTGGCTGCACATCCGACGCAAAGAGTAGTCGTGTTAGACCACACTGGCCCCGGCAGCCAATTCGTCAAAAAAACTCAAAATCGGGTAGACTACTAATGAGCGATACATGGACAAGCGGCAAGCGGGTGCCGGTGAGTGAGGAAACTGTGTCAACGCAAAACCAGGCAGCAGTTCTGCAACGTATTCTCGAAATCAGCCGCCGTATGTCAGAAACACGTGATCTTGAGCCCCTTCTGGACTACGTCATGGCGCAGGCCCTCGAGTTCACGGCGGGCGAGCACGGCTATCTTGTACTGCTTGGTAAAGACAATACCTTTGATTTCAGAGTTACACACGGGTCACCGTATGAAGGCGATGACTCGGAAGCCCCAGTCAGTCATTCGATTATCAAACAGGTCGTTGCCGAAAGAAAACCTGTACTCCTCCGGGATGCTTATGGCGACAGCCGCTACCAGAACGCACTGAGTGTGGTCCGGCTACGGCTGCGCTCGGTGTTATGTGTTCCTCTCATGGCTCAGTCTGAAATCCTGGGGGTCCTCTACATCGAGAATCGTAAGCTGGCCGACGCCTTTGACGACAGTGATATTCCCCTGGTGATGATTTTCGCCAACCAGGCCGCTACAGCCATCAAAAATGCACAACTCAACGAGCAGCAGAATCAGCTTATGTCGCATCTGGACGCGACAGTCAAGGAGCGGACGGCCGAGCTTGAAAAATCGCGCTTTGAGGCCGAAGCTGGTTGGGCGGCTGCGCTCGAGGAAAACCGTCTGCGCACAGCAATGCTCAGCAATATCACCCATGACCTCCGCTCTCCGCTGAATGTTGTGATGAACGCCCTGGAATGGATGCGCATGGGCGAGTTCGGTGATGTCAATGAGAATCAGGTAGAATGGTTGGGGCGCTCACTCAATGCCACGCAGCAGGTACTGCGTCTGGTCAACGACATTTTCGATCTCGCCAAAATCGAACAGGGGAAGCTGGAACTCTATCCGGCTGCTGTGGATGTAGCCAGAGTCGTCAAACAAGCCATGGCAGTTGCCGAGGGCCTGAAGCGTAACGATGCAGTCGCGCTTGTCCTAGAAGCTCCTTCTGAGCTCCCACAAGTCTGGGCAGACCAGGACCGTGTGCAACAGATTCTGGTGAACCTATTCTCAAACGCAATAAAATACACCAGTGAAGGCTCAGTGACACTCCGTGTCAAGGCATCGCCCACTGTTGCAGCGCTAATTTTTGAGGTGGCAGATACGGGGATCGGCATCCCCAAAGAAGACCTTTCTACCATCTTCGATCGCTACAAGAAAGCCAGCAACAGTAATCAGGCCAAGCACAAAGGAACCGGCCTGGGGCTGGCAATCTGCAAAGAGTTGGTAGAGCGCCAACATGGCGAAATCTGGGTTGATAGCGTGGTTGGTGAAGGAACGAGCTTCTACTTCAGCCTGCCGCTCGCCGATTCCGAATACAACGAACACTAGATAGAACCTAAAACGCTCTCCGCCAGGAAGACTACGGCGAAGAGCGTCTCGGTGCGTATAGGATGCCGTTCCTAGCTCAGATGCGGCTCAATATCGCTCACGATCTGGCCTTTGGGGCGGAATCCCTGGATCCGGACCACTGGCTCCCCGCCTTTGAACAGCATCAGCGTTGGAATAGCCATGATACCATACTGCTGAAGAATGCTCTGGTGAGCATCGGCGTCTAGCTTGCCGACCCGAAGCTTACCCTCATAGTCGTCGGCAAGCTCAGCAACAATCGGGGCGATCATCTTACAGGGACCACACCACTCAGCCCAGAAGTCAATGAGGACTGGCTGGGATGACTCCAGAACTTCCGCCTGAAAGTTTTGCTCGGTTACTTCAAAGGTCTTCTCACCCATCGTTATCTCCGTCTGAATCGTTACTGATTTGGCGTATGCTAGAATTGAAAGATGCCTTTGTCAAGCAGTACTTACCGCTATGCGATGCGACTGACCCACAGACGATAATTGAACGTCAATCTCGACCATGCTACAGTAGCATCCATCGTTGTGACAATCCGCCCTGGGTAAACGCAAGTATAGTCTGTGCCGGGGAATTGCCCTAGCTATTTGATAGAAAGGCTCGCAATGACAGATGCCTTGATGCCCGACAATCTTACCGAGCGGCAGCAACGTCTCCTGGCCTCACTAATCTGGGAGTATATCGGAAATCCCGAACCAGTCAGCTCAAGCCGACTGCAAACTGCGTCCGGCCTGCAAGTAAGCAGCGCGACAATCCGCAACGAAATGGTCGTTCTGGAAGACAAAGGGCTTATCCGGTCTCCGCATACATCCTCTGGACGCGTACCGACTGAGACCGGATACCGGTATTTTGTCAAATACCTGCTAGAGCACGTGGAGTTGCCCCAACCCCCAGTTGACCTAATCCGGGCCCAGTTCAAGGAAACCCCCGCCGAAATCGATGCCTGGATGCAGACCGCGACGGTTATTCTGGCACAGGAAACGCAATCTGCAGCGCTGGTCACGGACCCGCGCATTTGGACGGAACACCGCTTCAAGCATCTTCAACTGATCGGCATTCAGGGACGCTTGGTGTTAATGGTGTTGGTCCTGACCAGCGGTCATGTTCATCAGCAGATGCTGGTAATGGCCGAACCTGTACACCAGGAAGCACTGTCGAAGGCTTCGGAAGCAATCAATCGCATCGCGCTTGACAAAACTGCGGCCGAGATCTACGAGGTGTGCCGCCATCTCACATCAACCCTCTCCCACGAAATCGGCGAATTAACAGCAGATGCGCTCCAGCAGATGAACAATCTCGGCAGCAAAATCCGCTTCCAGGCTGGGCTGAGTGATGTCCTGGCTCATCTCGAAGACGAAGGGGCCAAACAAGCCGTCCGGGTTCTGGAAGGGGGCGCTGGCCTTGACGAGATTGTCAACCAGATGGCTGACAAACAGGTCGGTACGGTGCAGGTCATTGTCGCCGGCGAGGGCCGCTGGGAAGAATTCAGCCATCTCAGTATGGTTTTGGGACGCTATGGCACTGGGCGCCTGATGGGCGCCATAGGCGTGCTCGGCCCTACGCGTATGCGCTATGGCAAGGCGATTTCGACTGTTGGTTATGTCGCAGAGCTTATCAGCAACCTATTGAGTGAGGCCCATGGAATCGAAGCACCCGAGGTCGACGAAGACGACTCCTAGATCGATTCGTTGTACGGATGGGTACGGATGTCAAACCAAACCCCGGCGATTTGGTTAAAATAGTTGGTGGTTGTCCCAATTTCCAGCAGGTACCGTCCATTGGACAACAAACTGGAGAACTCCCAACGGTGACAGAATGCTCCTTTGCGCTGGTTCTGGAGTGGGAGCCGGCCCACAACCACATCAGTAGACTCTTTGGTGAGGCGCAGCGCATAGTGAATACCATCGCCAGCGGTAAGCAACTCTCCGCAGACACAGAGAATCTGCGTTGGCGGGAGTACATTATTACCCGAAAAGCGGGGGGCATCGTCGCAGCTATTCTTGGTACTGGACACCCCGGTGATGATCGCATCAAACTCTGCGCGCTCGACCGTGATAGTCTCTTGACGGCTTTGCTGAAGTAGCCAGGGGCGAAGAGCCGCGTAACTGCCGCTGAGGACAAGCACCAGTACCAGTAGCGCCGCGACCGCTATCCGGAAGTAGTTTGGCGAGGGTAAACCCTCGTCAGGATCCTGGCGCACCGGTAAGGGCGAGGCCTCAGCATCGCTGGGGAAAAGAATAATCTGGTCCGATTTCTGGGTTGATGGGCGGTCTGATTTCACGATGCTTATACTCGCCAGTCTGTTAATCATTGTTTTCACAGCATATCACGTCGTTACGGGCTTTGTCGCCTACCGTTCGCAAGGAGACTTGCTCGTTAGCATGGGCCTTATCCTGCTGGGTAGTTTAAACTGTGTAGTTGGGCTGGGCATACTGCTTAGCGGATATCGTATTGGGGTTGTGGCGAGTGGTACAGGCTGGGCCTCAATCGTTCTTGGCACTCTCTTAAATGAAATTGCAAGTCAGGGGTTTCCCAATTGGGATGCCCAGGCGCTCCGGATTAGTACAGGAGTGTTTACAATCGGCTTGATGGTTGTCGCTGAAGCACCATAGGCTAGTTACGGTGCTTGGTCAACGCATCCAGAAACCACCCCAGGAAGACTTCGACATCACTCACATCATCCACCAATACATCTGATACCGCACGAATGGCTTCAGCAATCTCAGAATGCTCGGTAATCTCTCTCGGGACGACGCCAACAGTTGTTGCGTGGCAGACGTTGCGTTGCTTGAGTTGAAGTGCCATCTCCATAGCATCAACATCGGTCATATCATCGCCCATATAGATCACCGCATCAAGGTTGTATTCCTGTACGAGTTCCGCCAGGGCTGTCCCCTTATTGGCTTCAATTGGCGGGCGAATCTCAAACAGGCGGCGCCCTTTGTTGGCATGGAGTCCGTGATGAGCAGCAATATCTTTGACGAGGTACTCAACTTTGGCGGCGGCCTCTTCAGGCTTGGGGGTTAGCCGATAGTGGATCGAGGCCGTCGCATACTTGTCCTCAATCCACATACCGATCGTCAGATGGGGCCGGATTTCATCCAAGGCCGCGGCTAGCGCTTTGCGATATTGGCGCACATTCTCATTGAGAACGCGCCCGCCGTTTTCCCAACGTTCCAGGCCATGATTACCCACATACACCATGCCTGGAATAGCAATCCTTGCCTGAAGGTCTCGTGCTGAGCGTCCAGATATCGCCGCCACCATAGGCAGCATGAGGACGATTGTGCCCAACAACTGGCGATTACGGGGGGTTACCACAGCGGCCTCGGGTGTCTCGGCAAAATAGCTGATCGTCCCATCCATATCTGTAATCAGCCCCAGACGTGGGTATTTCATCAAGGGCATGAGGACAGTCTCGGTCGCGTCTTTCCAGTATTGTGCTGATGGTGTTTGTGTGTTCATGCTAACCTGTCAATGAGTTTAAGCGCCATGGTTAATGTTTGTGCCTTAAAGAAGCAATTGACAGGATATTTTTGCATTGATTGAGGAATAGTCATCTTTTTGGTCTCTATAATAGATTGCTTTGAGAATTGATGCAATAGAATTCCACTTATAGCAGGCAAATCCATCAAGCCAGAAATGATTGAGCCAGAAAATTAAGCACAAACCACACCAACCATTGTGTAAAGCAGAAAGAAGCATACTTCCTCAATACTGCGTGGCGCGCGTGGCGTTCCCCCTTGTCAACCTTGCGCCTTTTTTGGTAGGATTAAGTGCACCTGCGGGCATGGTGTAGTGGTAACACAACAGCCTTCCAAGCTGTTATCACGAGTTCGAATCTCGTTGCCCGCTCACTCAAAACAGTCGATTTGCCGTTGTGGCAGATCGGCTTTTGTTTTTAAGCCGCACTAACATAGCAGCAAAATTTGCCAAACTGATTATACTGTAGAGCCAAACGAACTTCAGATGCTTTTTTGCAGGAGTAGCCGTCAATGCCTTTTTACCACCGACTTGGCGAGGTACCACACAAGCGTCATACTCAGTTTCGAAAGGCCAATGGGGAACTATATCGCGAGCAGGTTATGGGTCTCGAGGGGTTCTCTGGCCTTCAATCCATCTCCTACCACTATTACCATCCTACGCGCATCCAGCGGGCCGAGAAGCTCGCTGACGCACGCCCCCAATTCGTCGATTTTGGTGCCCTGCGCCATCGACATTTTGTGACGGCAGATGTTGCTGTCGGCGGTGATGCTGTATCAGGCCGTCGCTATTTTCTGGGCAATAATGACGTCTTGATCGGCGTGGTGCGGCCCACCGAATCGATGTCCTATTTCTATCGCAACGGCCAGGCCTATGAGATGTACTTCATCCACGATGGTGAGGGGACCCTTCGTTCTAACCTTGGCAACCTTGACTTCGGGCCTGGTGATTATGTCATCATCCCCTATAACGTCACGTGGCAGATTTTGCTGAAAGGTGATAACCATCGCTTCCTAGTGGTCGAGTCGCCAACGCCGATAGTGTCTCCCAAACGCTATCGCAACCAGTTTGGCCAGTTATTGGAGCATTCGCCCTACTGCGAACGTGATTTCCGCGCCCCCCAGGAACTTGAAGCTTATGACGAGCTGGGCGAATATGAGGTCCGCGTAAAGGCACGCGATGAGCTACACCGCCATATTCTGGATCACCATCCACTGGACGTTGTTGGTTGGGATGGGTATCTATTCCCCTTTGCGTTCAATATCAACGATTTTGAGCCGATTACTGGCCGCGTACACCAACCCCCGCCGGTCCACCAGACCTGGGAAGGCAACAATTACGTCGTGTGCTCCTTTGTCCCTCGCCTGTTTGATTACCATCCCGAAGCGATTCCAGCCCCCTACAATCATGCCAATGTCCAGAGCGACGAAGTTCTATACTATGTCGAGGGCAACTTCATGAGCCGCAAAGGGATCTCGCGGGCCAGCATTACCCTGCATCCATCCGGCCTGCCACATGGTCCCCATCCTGGCACCGTCGAAGCCAGCATCGGCAAAGAACGCACCGAGGAACTGGCAGTAATGATAGATACATTCCGGCCCCTGAACGTAACTGTCAACGCCCTCGAATTCGAGGATGAAGCCTATGCTACGAGCTGGGTGGGGTCACACTAATCCTACTGACGAGGCTAAGGCATTTACGCATGGGATGCAGGCTTGTTGGTAGAAAGGGAGATGGCAACTATGGAGTTTAATGCGGCAGATCTGAGTTTTCGCCAGGCGTACAAGCTGATGATTGGCTCGATTGTCCCGCGCCCGATTGCCTGGGTTAGCACGATTGGTGCCACGGGACAATACAATCTGGCGCCCTATAGCTTCTTCACCGGGGTATGCTCAAATCCGCCCACGCTGGTATTCTGTCCAAACATCCGTAGCGTGGATGGCCAGGCTAAGGACACACTCAACAACATCCGGTATACTGGCGAATTTGTCGTCAACATCGTCACCGAAGACCAGGCGGAAGCGATGAACACAACCAGTACGGAGACCCCGGCAGATGTTGATGAATTTGCACGCGCGGGGCTTTCGCCCTTGCCGAGCAAGCTCGTTAGCGCCCCGCGCGTAGGGGAAAGCCCGATTAATCTGGAATGCAAACTGAGCCAGATTGTGACTATTGGTGAGGAAATCGGTCAGGGAAGTCTCGTCATCGGCGAGATTGTGTACTTTCACGTCGATGACAGCGTGTATATCCCGGATCACAAAATTGACCCTACCCGGACCAAGCATGTCGGCCGGATGGGCGGGACTTCCTACACCCGTACACAAGACCTATTTGACTTGATCAGACCTACACCACAAATCAACCGCGAACCGTGACATAAGGCTGTTGTGGTGGATCCCAGGGGCAGTGGGATGGGAGTGCATGCTATCCCTTGCCCCGCGTCCGCTATCCGGTAAGATGAACCCATGGCAACTCAAATCCTCGCCACGAAGCTATATGCCCCTGTACCCCGGCCTGGTGTTGTCCAGCGTCCGCGCCTGATTGACCGGTTGAAAGAGAGATTGCGCGGCAAGCTCACTCTGCTCTCGGCACCTGCCGGATTCGGCAAAACTACGCTTGTCACAGAATGGATCAACGCTGACGAGCGTCCGGTAGGGTGGCTTTCGCTGGACGAGGCGGATAGCGACTTAGTGCGCTTCTTGTCCTATTTTGTCGCTGCATTGCAGACCATTGCACCTCAGATCGGCACAAACATCACGAACCTGCTTGGATCGCCCCAACCGCCGGCCGAGACGCTCCTGACGACTTTGCTCAATGACATTGCCGCAATCCCAGGTGATTTCGTCTTTGTACTGGACGATTATCACGTACTCGACAGCCAGGTAGTCAATGCCGCCCTCACCTTTTTGATCGACAACCAACCAGCGAACATGCATCTGGTTATCACGACACGCGAGGATCCGCGTTTGCCTCTGGCGCGCTTGCGTGCACGCGGAGAACTGACTGAACTGCGCGCTAGTGATCTACACTTCACCTTAGATGAAGCTGCCGAATTTCTCAATCACGCCATGGGTTTAGCTATCTCGCCGGACGACGTCGCTGCTCTGGAGGCACGCACCGAGGGTTGGATCGCCGGCTTGCAGCTGGCAGCCATCTCGATGCAAGGCCAGCAAGATACCACTGAGTTCATTAAATCATTCACGGGCAGTCACCATTTCGTGCTGGACTATTTGGTTGAAGAGGTTCTAAGCCGTCAACCTCCACACATCCATGATTTTCTGCTGAAAACCTCTATCCTGGACCGGATGTGTGGTCCCCTGTGCGATGCCGTACTGCAAGACGACGGATATAGCGCAGAAGAAACACTTGAAGGCGTCCGGCAAGCAAACCTGTTTCTCGTCCCGCTCGATAACGAACGACGTTGGTATCGTTATCATCACCTGTTTGGTGATTTACTCCGCAAGCGGCTGAGACAAACCGCAATAGTAGACAGTGATGAACTACACATCCGGGCCAGTAGATGGTATGAGGATAACGACTTCGAAATCGAAGCGTTCCAACACGCAGCGGCAGCTAATGATGTCGAACGTGCCGAGCGGATCATCAGTGGCACCAGTGTACCGCTGTACTTTCGCGGCGTTGCTCATCCGATATTGCACTGGTTCGAGTCGCTGCCATCTGAGATACTGAATGCAAGTCCTTCACTATGGATAACCTACGCGTGGACGTTGATGGCAGCCCACCAGAGCACACAGATTGAACACAAGCTCCAGTCGGCAGAAGCGGTGCTTTCAGGTGTTGAGCAAGACGCCAGGTTCCGCGACCTCCTGGGCAATATTGCCGCGATCCGTGCGATGGAGGCTGCCATCCGCTACCAGGCTGACACGATTATCACGCAGGCGCGCCGGGCGTTAGATCTGTTGCACCGGGATAATCTATACATACGCACTGTCGTTACGCGCGCCTTGGCGATTGCTTACCAATTTCAAGGTAAGCGTGCCGCCGCTCGTGAGACGTATCAAGAAGCGATTGCCATGAGCGACGCAACCGGTAACCTGTTTGTCAACGTTCTGGCAACCACTGGCTTGGGCATCATTCAGACATCGGATAATGAGCTTTATCAAGCGGCGCAGACCTATAAGCGGGTTCTTGATCTGGTCGTTGATCCCAATCAGCCGATCACTTGTGCAAGCCACCTGGGACTGGCGCGCATACACTACGAATGGAACGATCTGGAAGCCGCACAGGTATACGGTGAGCGGGGTGTGCGCCTGGCACATCAGATCGAAAGCATTGATAGTGCCGCTGGTGGAGAGGTATTCCTCGCACGGTTGCAGCTGGCAAAAGGCAATGTACCAGGGGCCCTGAATCTGCTCAATGAAGTGGAGGAGATTGTCCATCGCCGGGGGTTTGCCAAGCAGATTCCCAGCGTTGCAGCGGTTCGGGTGCTGTTGTGTCTGCACCAGGGCGATGTGACCACGGCCGCGCAGCTAGCGCAAGCACACAACTTGCCGCTCAGCCAGGCACGGGTCCATCTGGCTCAGGGCAATCCAGCCGAAGCCCTTGTCGCCTTAGGTTCCTATCGTGAGCAGATTGCGGCGGAGACCTGGCCCGACGAGCGGCTCAAGGTGCTGGTGTTGCTGGCGCTAGCGCATCACCAGGATGAGGAACTGGATGAAGCGATCACGGTGATCAGCGAGGCATTGGCTTCAGCTGCGCCAGGTGGATTCGTCCGCACCTTTATCGACGAGGGTCAGCCGATGAGAACATTGTTGTCCGAAGCAGCAGCGCGGGGCGTCATTCCGGAATACACACGCAAGCTGCTGGACGCGTTCCCTGTCGAGCATCGATCATCACAACCAGTCTCTGCGCAGCCACTGATTGAAGCCCTGAGCGATCGTGAGCTAGAGATCCTGGCTCTGGTCGCCGAAGGGCTCTCCAATCGGGAAATCAGTGAGCGGCTATTCCTCGCGCTCAGCACAGTCAAGGGACACAATCGCAACATCTTCGACAAGCTCCAGGTGAAAAGGCGCACCGAAGCGGTAGCTCGTGCCCGCAAGCTTGGTCTTATTTAGCCGAATTCTCCTCCCAGTATTTACTGAACAATACCCCAAAACAATACTTTAGTATCGCCACAGCAGTACCGGTTGGTCGATATGCTGTCTGCAGATTGATCGAGCTATAGGGATACCCAGTCATGTCAGATACGTCCAATCCAGATCACCCAATGATTTACCAGGTAAGGCTCAAGGGGCATCTGGATGACCAGTGGAACGATTGGTTCGGTGGTGTGACCATTACGCTGGAAGAGAGTGGTACTACGCTACTAACCTGTCAGGTGGTCGATCAGGCCGCACTCCATGCCCTGCTACGACAAATCCGTGACCTGGGCATGCCCTTGATCTCAGTCAATCGTGTCGAAACTTAATGTATAACCAACCACACATCAATGAGGAGAGAACAATGTCAGCAATCACATCATCCAATCCTACCCATCAACTACCTCTACGCCAGATCGCACGCATCGCCGGTGTGCTGTACATAATCATCATCGTGGCGGGCATGTTCGCCGGTGGTTTCGTCCGTCCCGAGCTCCTTGTAAAAGGAGATGTGGCTGCAACTGCTGAGAATATCATCGCTTCGGAGGGGCTGTTTCGTGCCAGCATCGTCGCTGATCTGGCGATGATCATTGCTGATGTTGCGATTGCCGTTGCGTTTTACTACCTGCTGAAGCCGGTCAACCAGGGATTGTCGCTGCTGTCTGCCGTGTTCCGGCTGGCACAGGCGGCCACACTTGGCATCAACTTGCTCATGCTCTTCTTCGTACTGCAACTCCTGAGCGGTGAAGTGTATACCCCGGTGCTTGGTGAAGAGACCGTCCAGGCCCAGGCCTACTTATTTCTGACCGCCCACAGCATCGGGTATAAGCTGGCATTGATGTTCTTCGCCTTCAGCATCCTGATCCAAGGGTATTTGCTGTATGTATCAGGCTATTTTCCCAAGATCCTGGGCGGGCTGATGGTCGTCGCTGCAGCAGGCTACTTCATCGATAATATGGCGACCTTCATTTTGCCAAATTACGACGACTACGCCGCAACGTTCGAGATGATCGTTATGATCGCGCTGCCGGTCGAACTGGGCATGGCACTATGGCTCCTGATAAAAGGTATCCGTACAGAGCAGCTACAGTCCGGCATCGGAATGAACGCGCCGCGCGCCGAAGCGGTGGCCAATTGAGCTTCACTGGAGGTAGTGTTTTCGCTACCTCTGGGACTCCCCTTCACTGAGACACCAAAACAGAAACGGACAACACATGAAAGCCGTCATCAACACAAAACATGGCCTCCAACTCCAACATGTCGAAAAGGGTATTCCCGGCACCGATGAAATCCTCATCAGAGTTCATGCAGCAACCGTCACCGCCGGAGATGTCATCCTCAGTAATCTACCTGGCCTGATGTACTGGGCACCGGTACGCAGTCTGCTGGGGGTGCCACCGAAGAAGACGATCCCGGGACACGAATTCGCCGGCATAGTCGAAGCAGCGGGCCAGCATGTGACACGGTTCAAGGTTGGCGACCCCGTCTTCGGCACGACAACCGGACTGGCAGTTGGTGCGAATGCAGACTATGTTCGTCTGCCGGAAGCATGGTCAACCGGCGTCATCGCCCTCAAGCCGGGAAGCCTATCCTATACACAAACGGCTGCGCTACCAGTCGGCGCTATGACGGCCCTGTATCTACTCAGAAAGGCCGAGATTCAGCCTGGGGAAAAGGTGTTGATCTACGGGGCGTCGGGCAGTGTTGGCACGTATGCCGTACAACTTGCGCGATACCTTGGTGCAGACGTCACCGGCGTGTGCAGCACACGCAATGTGGAAATGGTACGATCATTGGGTGCAAATCGGGTGATTGACTACACACAGGAAGATCTCACGCAGAGTGATGAGGCCTACGCTGTGGTTTTCGATGCGGTCGGCAAGATGTTGCCGGCACAGCGCAAGCGGGTGTTGAGACCAAATGGCCGCCACACAACAATCCGGTCCGCCACCCACGAGGATTCCGGGTCACTAGAATTTCTTAGAACTTTGGTTGATGCGGGCGAGATCAAGCCCATAATCGACCGGTGCTTTCATCTCGAACAGATTGCCGAGGCTTACGAATATGTTCGAAGTGGTCGAAAAGCGGGCAATGTCGTTATCCAGATTGCGGAAGACGCATCATGAACTGTGTCTACGGGTAGTGCAACCGTAGTGGAGTCTCGCCGTTTGAAAAGAAAATGTCCGCTTTGAAGCGGACATTTTCCGTTTTGACGAGTTCTTTTCTTCGACTACAGCGTTAGTTCAGATTCTCGAAGATACCAGCGGCGCCCTGTCCACCGCCGATACACATCGTCACCATACCGTACTTGCTCTTGCGCAGCTTCATCTCATGAAGGAGCTGAACCGTGAGCTTGGCCCCGGTGCAACCGAGTGGGTGCCCCAACGCAATTGCCCCACCGTTGACGTTGACGCGGTCTGGATCCATCTCCAACTCACGGATCACAGCCAGTGACTGCGCCGCAAAGGCCTCATTAAGCTCAATCACGCCCATGTCATCCAGCTTCATGCCGGTCCGCTCCAGGACCCGTGGCACGGCCCTGATAGGGCCAATCCCCATGATCTCAGGGCGCACACCAGCAACATTGAACCCGACAAAACGAGCGAGTGGCTTCAACCCAAGACGGGCCGCCATCTCAGCCTCCATAATGATGACACCTGCCGCGCCGGCGCTCAACGGGGAGGAGTTCCCAGCAGTGACGGTGCCGCCATTCTTGAAGACCGGTTTCAACTTCGCCAATTTCTCGACGGAGGTATCCGGGCGCAAATGCTCGTCCTGGCTCAAGACCATCTGCCGTTCGACTCGCTCACCATCGACATATTCGACTTCAGTGAAGTCGAAGGGGACGATCTGATCCTTGAATTTACCTGCCGCCTGGGCCTCGGCAGCCTTACGGTGACTGTTGTAGGCAAACTCATCCTGGTCTTCACGTGACACCCCAAACTCTTCAGCGACGCGTTCAGCAGTCAATCCCATGCTCATATAGACTTCGGGTGCCTCTTCAACCAGAGTCGGGTTCGGACTGATGCGGAAGCCTGTCATGGGAACGAGACTCATCGTTTCCGTGCCACCAGCGATGATTACATCAGCGCCGTTAGCGATAATGCGCTCAGCAGCCATCGCGATGGTCTGCAAACCGCTGGAACAGAAGCGATTAACCGTTTGTGCCGGGACCTGGATCGGCAAGCCTGCGAGAATGCCGATGCTCCGCGCAAAATTGAGGCCCTGTGCTCCCTCGGGCATTGCACATCCAACGATGACATCATCAATAGTAGCGGGATCTAGCTTGCCATTCGTCTGTCGCAATAAGTCCTTGATCACCGTGGCCGCCATATCGTCGGAACGGACGTTGCGGGTGGAACCACGTTTAGCTTTGCCCACAGCGGTCCGGCTAGCAGCAACAATAACAGCTTCACGCATAATCTTTTACTCCATTTTCGGCTTATTCAACATCTTGGGGGGTATTATAGTTCAAATCAAATCATCATTCAATTAATTGGTTTCCTGAACAACAAAAAAGAGGCCATGGT
This sequence comes from Chloroflexota bacterium, assembly GCA_010092845.1. Classification (GTDB taxonomy): domain Bacteria; phylum Chloroflexota; class Anaerolineae; order Aggregatilineales; family J027; genus J027. The sequence continues at coordinate 6,026 of JAADYW010000286.1, read as the reverse complement.
AGACCTCTTTTTAAAAAGTCAAAGTGCTACAAATCGCGCACGAGACCTAACGGCGACGGTTGCCGCCGCCACCACTGCGCCGGCCACGGCTGCCACCACCACCGCCACTGCGGCCGCCTCCGGAGATCACGCGGTCGTTCTGGCGGGCTTCTTCGAGGGACCAACCCTCAAGGATCGCCTGACGGCTCAGACGGATTTTGCCGCTGGGCTTATCGATGTCGGTGATCATCACCATGATTTCGTCGCCCATCTTGAATTCGTCGCGGATGTTCTCGACACGTTGGTCGCTAAGCTGGCTGATATGGACCATGCCATCCCGACCCGGCAAGAACTCGACGTAGAGACCATAATCCTCGATGCGAACGATGCGTCCCGTGTAGATACCACCGATTTCCGGCTCTTCAACCATCGCCTGGATCATCTCGCGGGCCCGTTCTGCGCCGACAACATCAGTACTGGCGATAGACACGACACCTTCTTCACTAATCTCGATTCGGGTATTGGTTGTCTCCTGGATACCGCGGATGGTCTTACCGCCGGGGCCAATCACTGCGCCAATATGATCGGGGTCGATCTTGATCTGCTCCAATCGTGGCGCATAGGGGCTCAGCTCGGCCCGTGGTTCAGGCAAAGCGGTTGTCATAACTTCGAGGATCTGGATGCGGGCCGTATGGGCTTGGCGGAGAGCACGGCTCAAAATATCGTAGGGAATACCACTGATCTTGATATCCATTTGGAGGGCAGTGATTCCTCGTTGGGTTCCTGCTACCTTGAAGTCCATATCCCCGAGGTGATCTTCCATCCCCTGAATGTCCGTCAGAATCGCATACTCATCGCCTTCCTTGATCAGGCCCATGGCAATCCCGCCTACTGGTGCAGTAATTGGCACACCCGCGTCCATCAACGCTAACGTACCCGCACAAACAGAGCCCATACTCGTGCTGCCGTTAGACGACATCACCTCACCCACCACACGAATCGTATAGGGAAACACTTCTTCAGCGGGGATAACTGCGCTGAGGGCTTTTTCGGCCAAGGAGCCATGGCCAATCTCGCGGCGCTTGGGCCCGCGCATCGGCCAGGCCTCACCTGTGCTGAAGGGTGGGAAGTTGTAGTGGTGCAAGAAGCGCTTGTTGTCTTCAGGATGCAAGCCATCGAGCAACTGGGAATCCCGGCCTGTACCGAGGGTACAAATACTCAGCACCTGTGTCTGACCACGCTTGAACAACCCGGAACCGTGCACCCGGGGAAACAGACCGACCTCGGCAGCGAGATCCCGTATATCGTCAAGCCCACGGCCATCCGGACGGATGTGATCTTCGACAATCCGGCGCCGCACCTCGACTTTCAAGGCATCTGAGATCGCATCGCGTATTGCCTTGGCCCGGCCGCGAATGCCCTCTTCGTCAGCCTGCTCGGCCTCTTCGTCTTCCTCAAGATTATCGGCAACGACACGTTCCCGCAGGTCTTCCATCGCCACATTGCGGTCATCGCGATCGGTCTTGGTGGCCACAATCTCGGCAACATCTTTACGCACCTCGGCGAGGATACGGTTCTTGAGGTCCTCCTGAGATTCGTCGGCTGCGTGAATGTAATCCCGTTTGGGTTTACCCTGGTCGGCACGCATTCTTTCCTGAGCTTCTATAACGCCCTGCATGCTGTGATGGGCGAGCTCAAGCGCCTCCAGGATGGTGTCCTCTTCAACTTCTTTGGCCGCGCATTCGACCATAAGGATGGCATCTTTGGTGCCAGCAACACGCAGGTCGAGCTGGCTATTTTCCATCTCAGGGATCGTGGGGTTGACACGCAGCTTGCCTTCTATGAGGCCGATACGTGCTGCTCCAACCGGGCCATGCCAGGGAATGTCGCTGGTATGCAAGGCCGCACTCGCACCAATGATGCTGAGCATATCGACATCGTTTTCCTGGTCGTGGCACATGGACATAACGATGACCTGGACATCATTACGCAGGTCTTTGGCAAACAGGGGGCGCAGCGGACGATCTGTGACGCGCGCAACCAGGATGCTGCGCTCGCTGGGGCGTCCTTCGCGGCGTAGAAACGAACCCGGAATGCGCCCCACTGCGTAGAGACGTTCTTCATAGTCCACGCTCAGCGGCAGAAAATCAATGCCTTCGCGCGGGTGAGCGCTCATTGTAGCCGAACAGAACAGAATCGTCTCGCCCATCTGGACGACGACAGCGCCACCAGCTTGTTCAGCTAATTTCCCTGTCTTTATTGTTACCTCTTTGTCGCCAACCATGGCGCTATAGACATGGTCGGCGGGCATTTCGTTATTAGAAGTCATAGTTAATCGAATTTCTCCTCATAGCCTGAAACTAACGCGTTACCCGTAGAATCAACTGTCGTTGCTCGTGCGGCGGTCTCCATCTGAGAATGCCAGCCTGTGAAACACAGACAGGCGCACTTCCCCTTATTATAGAAGATAACACAAGGGTGTGCGCCTGGTTTTGAAGTATCGAGCTGCAATGCTGTTCGAAACTGAATCTTAGCGACGTAATCTCAACCGTTCGGTGATTTCGACGTAAGCGTCCGAGTCTTTTCGTTTCAAATACTTCAGCAATCGGCGACGTTGGCCCACCATCTGGAGCAAGCCGCGGCGGCTATGCTCATCATGCTTGTGAATCTTCAGATGCTCGGTAAGCTGGCGAATGCGTGTCGTTAGAAGCGCAATTTGCACTTGTGGTGAGCCCGTATCCCCCTCATGGGTGGAATATTCATCAATGATTGCGGCTTTATTTTCCTTTGTCAGCGCCATAGTACTCGTTATCCACTCTAGAAAACTGATGCCTCGGATTTGTTCTACTGCAAGTGGCTCCAGGATGCCTGATTGGGCAGCATTATAGCAAAGGCAAAAGGGCTTGTGTAGGGTGGAGTAAGCCATCAGCCTAGCGGCCACCTTCGTTATCGAACACCAGAGACTCACATTTTTTGGTATGATTAGAGCCATATCGTTATGCCGATAGCCTCAGCAATAGTCTCGACCTGGCAATGTTTGCTGGCGCTATGGGTATTGTAACCATAAGATTGAGGACACCGACGAAGAGCCAACAGAATCGGGAGACGGGTTAATGCCTGAACACAATCAGAATGCTCTGCGCGCCACGATAGGACTGGTGCTGGTCCTCCTGCTGGCAGGTCTTGCCTGCAACCTGACCCGCGAGGACGATAATACGACACAAATAGGGGGGAATGGGTCCCCACCCGAGGTCACTATCCTGAATCCTCCCGCCAATGCAGTTGTCGGAGAAGAACTCTTGCTCGAAGTGGAGGCGACCGACCCAACGGGACAGGGCGTCACACGGGTAGAGATGCGGGTGAATAATCGCCCTGTTGACCAGAAGTCCTCCCCGGAGCCAGGAGGCGTAAGCCCGCTGCGGGTCAATCTCACCTGGGTACCCGCGCGTTCAGGCAATGTCACGATCCAGGTGTTCGCCTGGCGTGGTAGTGTCGCCAGCGAACCCGCAACGCTTGAGCTAACCATTGGCAGTGCCGCGTTGGCAACTGCCACCTCAGCGGCAGCCCCGGGCACCGATGGCGAGCTTGCGCCACCAACCCTCGGTCCCTGCCGCGCGCGCGTAGACGCCAATGCCCTGAATTTCCGGTCTGCGCCCGATACCAGCAGCGATGACTATATCATTGGTCGCTTTCAGTTGAACGACGAGCCACTGATCCGCGGCCAGCTTCCAGATGGAAGTTGGTACTATGTACAGGCACCAAGTGGCCAGCTTGGCTGGGTATCGACAGCCTATGTGACCGCTCTGGGGAGCTGCGGGACGATTCCGATCCAGCAACCACCAGCAACCCCAACGCCACAGCCGACCAATACGCTGGCTCCTTCGGCCATCCCTGCGCCAGCAGATCTGGTCGCCCTGCCCATCAGTGGTAGAGTTTCAGTCCAGATCAACGAGGGCGGCCCAACCACTGAGAACTACAGCCTTCAGGTCCAGAATGCTGGTGGTCAGGATAGCGGACAGTTCCAGGTACAGATCGTCCTACCCGGCGGCGAGGAAGTCATTCGTACTATCGATAACCTGCCACCCGGGGCAGTTATCAGTGTTGGCGAGGGCGGGGGCCCGCAGCCGGTTACATTCACCAGCCCCGGAACCCAGCAACTATCCATGCATGTTGATTTCAACAACAACATCGAGGAATCGAATGAGGGCAACAATATTGCCCTACTGGACATTAGCGTTGATGCGCCACCGCCACCGGATGCTGAAGACGGGCCACCAGTGGACCAGGAACCGTAGGCAGAAGGTCGAACGACTCCGCCAAGAGACCAAGGATAACCACACGAAGAACAAAAACACCCCCGGCCACAGAATAGCCGGGGGTGTCGTTATGCCTCATTGCCTCATTGACTTACGGGAAGGTAGTGCGGAAAGCCTCAAGGATCTGCAACGCCTGCCAATTACGGCGATTGACGCCATAGGTAAGCGATGGATCAGTGAAGTCGGCAGCGCCAGCCGGTGCAACAGCGTAGACACCCTGCGGAGCACCCTGCATCGTCATATAGACGTTCCACAACGGCACATCCAGATCCGGGTGCGCGGAGTGCTCGGTCGCAACCTCAACAATGGCCTGATTGTACTGGGCCAACGTGGCAGGATCGACGGTCCCGTCATCAGGCAAGGTCGCCAGCACGGGGATTGTACCCGCGCCAAGCGACTGATCGACAATCGTCTCCAATGTCGACTTGAAGGTGGCCACATCTACCGCCGTGGCATTAGATGGCGCGAAGCTGATGAAAATGACCACCGGCGAGCTACGTCGCAATTCACAGTCAAGGGGCGTCGCGCCGGGATCACACAAGCCCGGGTCGGCAGCCGCAGGATCGAGCAGCGTCTGGACATTCCAGCCACTACCCACCGCCACACTCTGAATAGCGAAGTTATAGTGGTCGATAGCTGTCTGTAAGTTGCTGAAATTCCCGAGATTGTAGTTGCCAACTGCTATCGGATCGAGGAAGTTCGCATTCGACAACGAGTCATCGCCAGCGATAGAGAAGGCCGTCGGCAACTTGCCCTGATTGTTGATTCCATCAGTGTAGACGGGATTCAACTGCTGCTTCAGCGCATTGAGATCAGGCAAGTCAGGATAAGCCGTTATATCAAACGGTGGCGGGGCCTGGCCGACTACTGTCACTGGGAAGGAGGTGCTGTTCGTGCCGCCCTGGCCGTCATCGACGACGACAGTAATCGTCGCTGTGCCGTCAGCCACAGCCGTAACCGATAGTTGGAACTCACTCTCCTGGGTTACGGTGGCGATACCCGGATTGTCCGAGGTCGGTGTTACGGTCACGGGGTCATCCTCGGGATCGCTGTAGCTGATCGCAACCGGCACCGTCTGGCCAACAGTAAGCTCAAGGGGTGCGATCGGATCAATCACTGGACTCTGGTTGGGTAGGGGCGCCGCAGTCACGTCGACCGCGAAGTTAATCGAAGCGATGCCACCTTGTCCATCATCCGCCAGAACAGAGATCGTTGCTGTCCCTTCGGCCACACAGTTGATTGTGAGGGTGGTGCCCGCGACTGTCACAGTGGCCACACCCGGCGCTGTCGAACTCGCCTGGAGCATAACCGGATCGTCATCGGGATCGGTAGCTGTCACCATCACTGTGGGTGCTTCCCCAGCCTGGCACGTCTGTGGTGGGATCGAATCGATCGACGGTTCCTGGTTCGGCGGTGGTGCCGCACTGACTGTTACCTGCACATCGGCGGCTGCCGTACCGCCCTGGCCATCCGTCGCCGTCAGGTTGATCGTCGCCATCCCTTCGGCCACACAGTTAATCGTGAGCGTGGTGCCCGCGACGGTGGCATCCGCCACGCCTGGCGCCGTTGATGTCGCCGCCAGCGTCACAGGATCACCATCGGGATCGCTAGCCGTCACCGTCACTGTGGGGGTATCCCCGGCCTGGCACGTCTGCGGTGGGATCGGATCAATCTGCGGATCCTGGTTCGGCGGGGCACCAACTGTCACCTGCACGCCGGCCGTAGCCGTAC
>JAADYW010000285.1 GCA_010092845.1 Chloroflexota bacterium | reverse complement strand
TTTCAGCTTCGTGGGCTATGCCGAGTCGTTTATCACTTTTGGCGTCAGCCGTGTGGATAATGATCGAGAAACCACCCTCGATCCCTATATCTGGTTGCAGGCACCGAGCGGAGAGACTATCGCCGAGGCTGATGATCATGCCGATTCTGACGATGCGCTGGTTATCCATTTGCCGCTTGAGGCGACCGGCGTCTACACCCTGTTCCTGAATAGTAGCGATAATCAGGGGGTAGGTCCCTACCGGGTTGCTATTGGTGAGGGGTTCATTCGTTATGATGTGGATCAGGGAGGCGCGGCCCATGACCAGCCTCTGATAGCAAGCATCGCAGACTACGGCGTCCGCGATGTATGGACCATTGATGTCGAGAGTGGCGACCTCATATCAATCTCGGTTGAAGCCTGGGATGAGTCCCCGCTGGACCCCATGGTCGAGCTGGTCGCCCCGACAGGTGAGACGCTGGCTTTCGATGATGACAGTGGTGCCGGGGGAAATGCTTTCCTCTCAAGCATTCCGGCACCCGTAACCGGGACATATCGAATCCACATCGCAGCCTATAGCCACGCCAGTTTGGGCAGTTATCGTCTCTGGTGGCGGCGTGATAATCTCTTTCCAACACCGACTGCCGCACCCGCCACCGCCACATCGCCCGTCTCCAACAGCGCCACGGTAACACCCACCGGAACGCCCTTTACCATTGACATTCCAACAGGAACACCTATTATCGCTACTACAGAATCATCGCCCACTCCTATCCTTTCTAGCAGTGGTTCTTTGCTGTTTGACCTGTTAGAAGGTGAGCAATTGGTCCAGCCGATCGAACTTGATGCTGGCCAGCAACTCAATATTTTTGTCGAGGGTCACTGGGGATTTGATGGTGTCCTGGAAATTGTGGCGCCGGGTGGCCAGGTCTTGCAGCGTGTTGACGACATCGGGTTTGGCGAGACATTTGATATCAACCCTCGTCTGGTGCAAGACATCGCCACCAGTGGGCGCTACACGATCCGGGTGTACGGGTACGAGAATAGTGGGGGCACGTTTACGCTCCACTGGCTCATCCGGTAGGGAGTCCTTGCGAAGGGGTGGGGGAGAAGAGCGTAGGTCACAAAACGATAACAATGCTCGGCCAGTGATGGCCTGAGATAGACGCTGGGAATACATCCTCATGGAAGAAAGACTACAAAAACTCATTGCGCACGCGGGTATCGTATCCCGTCGTGCGGCTGAAGACCTCATCACAGCCGGCGCGGTGACGGTCAATGGCCAGGTCGCCCATCTGGGTCAAAAAGCCGATCCGGCCAAAGACGACATCCGTGTCGAGGGAAAACCCTTGCCCAAACAGGAGCCCGCTCGCTACTACATTGTCTACAAACCGCGGGGCGTCCTCTCGGCAGCGCAGCCCCAACCCCAACATCCCGACTTGCCAGTTGTGACCGAGTTGGTCAAGAGCAACCTCCGTCTGTACCCGGTTGGCCGTTTGGATCTCAATAGCGAAGGGCTGGTACTCCTCACCAATGATGGCCAGCTTGCCAATCAGCTCACACATCCTCGTTATGGCCACAAGAAGACCTATAAGGTCCAGGTCGAAGGCAATATCAACGAAGAAAAGCTCAACCGTTGGCGCAGTGGAATGCAGCTCCCGGATGGCTTCCGCACCTCACCCTGTTCTGTCAAGGTGCTGAACTATGGCCGCGATTCAACCTGGTTGCGGGTCAGCATTAGTGAAGGCCACAAGCGCCAGATAAGGTCTATTGCCGAACTTCTCGGCCATCCTGTATGGCGACTTATCCGTACCCATATCGGCCCGCTTGAAATCGGCGAGCTACCGCCCGGCCAATCGCGCGAACTGAGCAACAAGGAAGTTGAGGTCCTTAAGCAGGAACTAGCAAAACAGCAGCAAATCAGAGCCAAAAGCAAGAAGAGGAAAAAGCGGGGGTGAGCCGTACCGCGGAGGCCAGGGAGATCGTTCAACGACAGACACATTACCAGTGGCGACGACGTTTTTTGCGAGACTGGCTATTGCGGCCCTTGGGTTTCACGCTGATCGCCAGGCCCCACGTGACGGGCCGCGATCAGATACCGCCCGAAGGCCCGACATTGCTGATCATGAACCACATTGCCTTCGTTGATCCGGTGATCGTTAGCGGTGTGGTAACCTCTCGCTTTGTGATCCCAATGTCCAAAATCGAGAATTTCCGGCACCCGATAATCGGGTTGGTTGCACGACTATGGGGGGCCATTCCCGTTGACCGCAACCGCATCGATCGCCGTGCATTACAGAATTCGCTGGATCTATTGACTGCTGGTCACTGTCTCCTGGTGGCGCCAGAAGGAACGCGCCACCATCAGCTACAGCCAGCCAAAGAAGGCTTCACCTATCTGGCGTCCCGCACTGGGGCAACAGTCGTTCCCGTTGGTCTGGAGAACACTGACCGGGTGCGGGGCTTTCCCCGTCGTGCTGTCTACGTTCGTTTTGGGGCGCCATTCCGGTTCAAGGTGGGTGGCCGGGCTAAGATCCCGCGCGATGAAATGTATACAATGACACAAGAAGCGATGTATCGACTAGCAGCACTGGTGAATGAAGAGCGACGTGGCGCATATCAAGATCTGAGTGCGGCAACCACCGCCACACTTGAGTTCCTCTCGTCATCTGGCGTGGCTGAGGGGACCCCGAAGGCCACACCCTAACGTGCTTCTGGTCGGCGGTATTTTCCCCGCAGGCTATTCCACCGGATTCTCAACACGTCGCGAAACATCTTGACGGCGTCGCTAAAGGGCTTGATCTTCGAATGCTCTTTGTAATACCAGGTTATGGGAACTTCGACGATATGATAACCGCGTTTCTGAGCGATGTGCAGCAGCTCAACGTCGAAGGTCCAGCCATCAATCGTCTGTAAAGGGAAGAGAGCGTGGGCTATCTCGCGCCGGAAACTCTTGAAGCCGCATTGTGTATCACGGAAACCACGGACAGCGAATACCTGAACAATCAGGTTGAAAATGCGACCAATTACGTGGCGGAACTCGGGTTCACCAACTCGCTTGGCGCCTGGTCCCTCGCGGCTGGCGATGGCGATATCATAGTGATTGAGTTGGGGGGGCAAGAAGCGTAGCACCTGGTCAATGGTCATCGAAAGGTCGGCGTCGCAGATGAAGAGGTAATCATGCTTGGCCGCCAGCATACCCGTTCGGACGGCCGCGCCTTTGCCCTGTTGCCCCTCAAACAATGAGACCAAGAAAGCGTATTTTGCTGCGGCAGCATCAATGACTTCCTGAGTTGCATCGGTACTGTTGTTGTTGACAACAATCACCTCTATTGGAAAGTCCTGTCGCTCAACAAAGGCGACAATCTCGCGCAGACTTGCGGGCAAGCGGTCCTCATCTGCTTCATTGTAGGCTGGGATAACAATCGACAACGATGGTTTTTCCGTGCGTTGTTCGGGCACGTCCCTCTCCTGATTACGGTTCGGTTGGCGCCGGCTGACGAGTCGCTGGGGTGGACGGTCGGTCTGGAGGGTCTAACGGCGTCAACATCGATTCAAGATATGCTATTGATACACGCCGTTGATGTTGGATGGCGCGCCGTTTGCGGAGCATAAGCGGTAACTTTGGCAAAACGGCTAGCTTCCCCCGGAGGGTTGCACGTGCGGCTGCACCCCGCCAGGCACGCAGAGCCGCTACAACCTCCCGCCATTGATTTCGCAGAATCGGCCACCAATAA